>JAFGPU010000109.1 GCA_016936035.1 Acidimicrobiales bacterium | reverse complement strand
GAGCCGTCCTGCGCACCGGCGCTGCTCGACCGGGCGACGGTCGCGGGCGCGATCGTCCGTCGCACCGGCGACGGGATGCTGGCGCGGGTCGTCGACACTGTGACCCCCCAGGGCGTCGCGGCCGTGGCTCGCTTCGCCCCGACCGATCCCGACGAGGCGCTGGCCTCGGCCGGCCCACTCGCCCTGGTGCTCGTCGGCGTCACCGACCCGGGCAACGCCGGAACGCTGCTGCGCTCGGCCGAGGCGGCGGGCGCCGGCGCCGTGGTTCTCTGCGACGGCTCGGTCGACCCCTACGGCCCCAAGTGCGTGCGCTCGTCGGCCGGCGCGGTGTTCCGGCTGGCGGTGTCCCGGGAGGGCGAGTGGGCGGCGGTGCGGGCCGCCCTGGCGCGACTGGGCGTGCCGTCGGTGGCCAGCCTGGCCCGCGGGGCCCAGGCCTACGACGCGGTCGACCTCACCGGCCCGGTGGCGCTGGTGCTCGGCAACGAGGCGCACGGCCTGCCCGAGGAGGTGTCGGCCACCGTCGACGGAGCGGTGACCATCCCGATGGCGGGGCGGGCCGAGTCGCTCAACGTCGGCATGGCGGGCACCGTGCTCTGCTTCGAGGCGCTGCGCCAGCGACGGGCCGGCGACCGCCGCGCCGAGCAGGCCAATCAACTGGACGAGACGCCGCCCAGGGCGGCAGGGTGCAGGACGACATGACCGACGCAAGCTCCACCCCCGCAACCGCCGCCGACGATCTCGTCGCGGAGATCGGCCGGCTCGAGGACGACGCTCGGGCCCGCGTGGCCGCGGCCACCACGGTGGGTGAGGTGCGCGCTGTCGAGACCGACACGATCGGCAAGCGCTCGGCGCTGAACGCGCTGCGCAAGCGGCTGGGGTCGCTGGACGCCGACGGACGCCGCACCGTGGGCAAGGTGCTGCACGGTGCGACCGAGGCCGTCGCGGCGGCGGTCGCCGAGCGCCGCGCCGTGCTCGAGGCGGCCGAGCGGACCGAGCAGCTGCTCGCCGAGCGCCTCGACCTGACCGAGGTCCTGCCGGGACGGCCGGCGGGTCACCTGCACCTCGTCACCCAGGCGATCCAGGACCTCGAGGACGTGTTCGTCGGCATGGGCTTCACGGTGGCGGAGGGGCCCGAGGTCGAGACCGACTGGCACAACTTCGGGGCGCTCAACTTCCCGCCCGACCACCCGGCGCGCGACGAGTACGACACCCTGTACGTCAACTACCGCGAGCGGGGCAGCACGCTGCTGCGCACGCACACGTCGCCGGTGCAGGTGCGGGTCATGACCGGCACGCCGCCGCCGTACTACGCGGTGATGCCCGGCCGGGTGTTCCGGTCCGACACCGCCGACGCCACCCACATGCCCGTCTTCCACCAGATCGAGGGTCTGGTCGTCGACCGCGACATCACCTTCGCCGACCTGGCGGGCACCATCGACGCGTTCACCAAGGCGTACTTCGGCGGCGACTTCACGTCGCGGCTGCGCGCGTCGTACTTCCCGTTCACCGAACCCTCCGCCGAGTTCGACATCCAACGGCCCGACGGCACGTGGCTCGAGCTGGGGGGCTGCGGCATGGTGCACCCGAACGTGCTCACCAACTGCGGTCTCGACCCCGACGAGTGGCAGGGCTTCGCCTTCGGCTTCGGCATCGACCGCCTGGCCGCCGCCCGCCACGGGGTCGACGACCTGCGCGACCTGTTCACCAACGACATCCGCTTCCTGACCCAGTTCTAGGGTCGGCCGGATCGTGACCCCCCGAGGACACCGATGAAGGTCCTGCTGTCCTGGCTCCGTGACTTCGCCCCCATCGAGGGCGATCCCGTCGCGCTCGGCGAGCAGCTGAGCGATCTGGGCATGGCGGTCGAGCAGCTCGACCTGCTGGGCGAGGGTCTCGACGGCGTCGTCGTCGCCCGCGTGCTGGCGACCCGGCCGCACCCCGACGCCGACAAGATCCAGCTGGTCGACGTCGACGCCGGCGACGGCGAAGCCCTGCAGATCGCCTGCGGCGCCTTCAACATGACGCCCGGCGACCTGGTGCCCCTGGCCACCGTGGGCACGACCATGCCCGACGGCATGCAGATCGGCCGGCGCAAGATGCGGGGCGAGTGGTCGAACGGCATGTTGTGCTCGGCGCGCGAGCTGGGCCTGGGGGCCGACCATGCGGGCATCCACATCCTGCCCGAGGGGTTGCCGGTGGGCGTGCCCTTCGCCGAGGCGATGGGCATCGAGTCCGACGTTCTGTACGACCTCGAGATCAACCCCAACCGGCCCGACGCCATGTCGGTGGCGGGCGTGGCGCGCGACCTGGCGGCCCGCCTGGGTGTGCCGTTCTCGCTGCCCGATCCCGTCGTCGACGAGGTGGCGGCGGACCGCATCGGCGCCGTCGGCGTCGAGGTCGACGCGCCCGACCTGTGCGGGCGGTTCACGGCGCGCGTCCTGCGGGGGGCGCGGGTCGGCGCGTCCGACCCGGCCATCGCCCGCCGGCTCACGCTCCTCGGCATGCGGCCCATCAACTCGCTGGTCGACGTCTCCAACTACGTGATGCTCGAGCTGGGCCAGCCCAACCACCCCTACGACCTGGCCAAGGTGCGCGGCGGCGGCTTGCGGGTGCGCCGTGCCCGCCCCGGCGAGACCATGGTCACGCTCGACGGCATCGAGCGCACCTTCATCGGCGACGACCTTCTCATCTGCGACGGCGACGACCGCCCCGTGGGCATCGCCGGCATCATGGGCGGCGCGGAGACCGAGATCGACGACAGCACCACCGACGTGCTGCTCGAGATGGCGTGGTTCCTGCCGATCGGCATCGCCAAGACCTCGCGCCGGCTCCGGTTGCGGTCCGAGGCCTCGGCGCGGTTCGAGAAGGGCACCGACCCCGAGATCATCGACCTCGCCCATCGGCGCTTCGCCGAGCTGGTGGCGCCGTCGGGGGCCCGGCTCGAAGCCGGCGCGGTCGACGTGCGGGGCGAGCTGCCCGAGCGGCGGCCCGTCCGGGTGCGGACGGGGCGCCTCAACCGCCTGCTGGGCACGCAGCTGGCCGCCGGCGACATCGCGTCGCTGCTCGCCCCGATCGGCTTCCAGACGTCGGTGGTCGGCGACGACACCGAGGTCACCGTGCCCTCGTGGCGCTACGACTCGTCGACCGAGATCGACGTCGTCGAAGAGGTCGCCCGCCACCACGGCTACACGGCCATCGGCCGGCGCGTGCCGCGCTCGCCGCACACCGGCCGGTTGACGGAGCGCCAGCGCGAGCGCCGCCGTCTCCGCTCGCTGCTGGTTGGGCGCGGCCTGTCCGAGGCCATGCCACTGCCGTTCCTCGCCCCCGGCGACCTCGAGCGCACCGGGCTGCCGGGCGACGGCATCGAGATCGCCAACCCGCTCGTGGCCGACGAGTCGGTGCTGCGCACGTCGCTGCTGCCCGGACTGGTCAAGGCGCTGGCCACCAACGCCGCGCGCCGCAACACCGGCGTGGGCCTGTGGGAGATCGGCCACGTGTTCCGGCGGCCGGCGGCCGACGGTGCGGCCGGGCCGCTGCCCGACGAGCGCGAGATGCTCGGGGTCGTCCTCGGCGGGCGTGACGCGAGCGAGGCGGTGCAGGAGTGGTGGGCGGTCGCCGAGGTGCTGGCGCTGCGGGGCGTGACCATCCGCAACGAGGCGCTACCCGGCCTGCACCCCACGCGCTCCGCCCGGCTCGTGGGCCCGGCCGGCGAAGCTCTCGGCACGGTGGGCGAGGTCGACCCGCTCGTGCTCGAGTCGCACGGCATCGGCGAGCGGGTGGGCTGGGTCGAGGTCGACCTGGACGTGGTCGCCGACCTGCCCCACGACCCGCACGTCTACCGGCCGATCAGCATCTACCCGTCGAGCGACATCGACCTGGCCTTCGAGGTCGGCGACCAGGTGCCCGCGAGTGACGTCGAGCGGGCCCTGCGGGCGGCGGCCGGCGAGCGGCTGGCCTCGCTGCGCCTGTTCGACGTGTACCGGGGCCCGGGCATCGCCGAGGGCCGGCGCAGCCTGGCGTACCGGCTGCGGCTCGACGCTGCCGACCACACGCTCACCGACGACGAGGTCGCGGAGGTGCGTCGGCGGTGCATCGACGCCGTCGAGGGTGAGCTCGCCGCCACGTTGCGGGGCTGACGCCGCGGTCCCCCCTCCCCGGCGCCGTGGGCGCCGGGGGACCGCGCCGGTCGTTCTGACGGTGGCAGGCCTGCGTGGCAGCATGGCGCCGGCATGGGGGAGGCAGCGGGGCTGAGGACGACACGCGGCGCGACGCCGGCGATGGAGCGATCCACCTCGGCGCCGTCCCCGGCCGGTGCGCCGGCGCTGCCCCGGTTGCGCCACGAGCCGGCCCTGGACGGCCTGCGTGGGGTGGCCGTGGCGGTCGTGGTGCTGTTCCACCTGGGCCGCCTCCAGGGTGGGTTCCTGGGCGTCGACCTGTTCTTCGTGCTCTCCGGCTTCCTCATCACGTCGCTGCTCGTGGTCGAGGACGCGGATCGGGGGGCCATCGGGCTGAGGGCGTTCTGGGCCCGCCGTGCGCGTCGCCTGCTCCCGGCGCTGTTCATGGTGGTCGCCGGTGTGGCCGTCCTGATCGCGACGCTCACGCCCGCGGGCGACCGGCCAACCTTCCGGGGCGATGCCCTGGCGACCCTCGGCTACGTCGCCAACTGGCATGCGCTGGCGGACGAGGCGGGCTACTGGGACCTGTTCGTGCAGCCCTCCCCGCTGGACCACATGTGGAGCCTGGCCATCGAGGAGCAGTTCTACGTGCTGTGGCCGCCCCTGGTGGTGGCCGCGCTCGCCCTGGCACGCCGCCGGCGGCGCGGCGACGTGGCGGTGCTCGCCGGGCTCTCCTCCGCCGCCGCCCTCGTCTCGTTCGTGGTGCTGGCCCTGGCCTACTCGCCGCTGGACACGAACCGCGCCTACTACGGGACGGACGCCCGCGTCGGCCCGACGCTGCTCGGCGCCACCCTGGCGGTGCTCACGGCCGGGTCGATGCACTCCGCCAGCCCCGGCGCCGCGGCGCCGGGGTCCCGGGCGGGCTGGCGCGAGGGCGCGCTCGGGTGGGCTGCCGTCGCGGTGATCGGCTGGACCTTCATCTCGCTCGACGGCATCGGCCCGACCTACTACCGGGGCGGGCTCGTCGCCTTCTCGGTGGCGGCGGTCACGCTCGTCTTCGTCGTGACGAGCCGGCACGGGAGCGCGCTCGGCCGGGCTCTGAGCTCCCGGCCGCTGACGGCGCTGGGCGCGATCAGCTACGGCGTCTACCTGTGGCACTGGCCGGTCATCGTGTACCTGACGGCGGAGCGAACCCCGTTCGACGGCGCCCCGCTCGACCTGCTGCGCGTCCTCGTCACGCTCGGGCTCGCCGTGGTCTCGTACCACCTGGTCGAGCGACCGATCCGGCGCGGTGCGCTGCGGGGGCGGCCCGTACGTGGGGCGCTGGTGGGCTCCGTGGCCGTGACGGCAGGGGTGGTGCTGGTCGCCACGGCGGGCACCGCGCGCGTGCCCGGCACCGACGTGGCGATGGGCGCGATGGACGGCGACGGCGGCTACACCCTGCGCCCCGAGGACATCCCGGCCGGCGCGGAGCGCATCCTGCTGGTCGGCGACAGCGGCCCGACCTATCTGGGACCGGCCCTCGCCGCCGAGGCCGAGCGGGTCGGGGCGGTGGCCACGACCGCGGCGCGACCGTGGTGCACGATCCTGCAACCGGAGGGCGCCAGCCGAGCGCCTGACGGTGCCGTGACCGCCCGGGAACCGTGCCACGAGCAGCGGCGCGAGGCCTGGTCTGCGCTGGTCGAGGAGTTCGATCCTGACGTGGTGGTGTACTACCTGGCGGCCGGCGGCGGAGCCACCGAAATGATGCTGGACGGCGACTGGGTCACCGAGTGCGACCGGGGCTACGGCAGCTACCTGGCCGCCGCGCTGGGCGACGACGTCGACGTGCTCGCCGCCGGTGGGGCCGTGGTCGCCCTGGCCACGACACCGGAGGCGCCGTTCGTGATGGGCGGTCAGCCGGTGCTGGACGCCCTCGACTGCCGCCGGGCGACCTTCGACGATGTCGCGGGCCGCCACCCGCGCACCGAGGTGGTCGACCTGGCCGCCGTGCTGCGCGACGCCACCGACGAGCAGGAGGCGTCGCTGTACCGCGACGCGGCCCACTTGTCCGAAGCGGGCGCGGCGGTGGCCGCCCGGTGGCTGGTCCCGAGGTCGCTGGCGCTGCTGGACGATTTTGCATGAGTATGCAGTGGTACGTATGCTCGCTCGGTGACCTCCGTCGGCATCATCGGCGCATCCGGCTTCACCGGAGCTGAGCTGCTGCGCCTGTGCGCCCAGCACCCGCACCTCGACGTCCGCCTCGCCACCGGCGACAGCCAGGCGGGCACTCGAGCGGCCGATCTGTACCCCAGCCTGGCGGCGAGCTATGGCGAGCTCACCTTCGAGAAGTTCGACGCCGACCGCTGCGACGGCCTCGACCTCGTCTTTCTCGGGCTGCCCCACGGCGCCTCGCAGGACGTGGTGCCCGAGCTGACCGGCCGCGTCGGGGCCATCGTCGACCTCGGCGCCGACTTCCGGCTGCGCGACGCTTCGCTCTACCCGGCGTGGTACGGCCGGGAGCACACGCACCCCGAGCTGCTCGACAGCTTCGTGTACGGGCTGCCGGAGCTGTTCCGCGCCGACATCACCGGTGCCGACCGGGTGGCCGCCCCCGGCTGCTACGTCACCACCTCGGTGCTGGCGCTGGCCCCGCTGCTGCGAGCGGGACTGGTCGAGCCCACGGGCATCGTCGTCGACGCCGCCAGCGGCGTGTCGGGCGCCGGCCGCCCGCCCAAGCCGACCACCGCCTTCTGCACCGTGGACGAGAACCTCACCGCCTACTCGCTGCTCGACCACCGGCACACGCCCGAGATCGAGCAGGGCCTCAGCGCGGTGGCCGGCACCGCGGCCCAGGTGCTGTTCACGCCCCATCTGGCGCCGATGAACCGCGGCATCCTGGCCACCTGCTACGCCCGGCCCACCTCGCCGGGCACCACCACGGACACGGTGCTCGACGCGGTGCGCGCCGCCTGGGCGGACGAGCCGTTCGTGGTCGTCACCGACGGCCCGCCGTCGACCAAGTCGACGCTGGGGTCGAACACCGTGCACGTCACCGCGGTGGCCGACCCCCGTACCGGGTGGGTCGTGGCCATCGCCGCCCTCGACAACCTGGTCAAGGGGGCGTCGGGCCAGGCGGTCCAGTGCGCCAACCTCATGCTGGGGCTGCCCGAGGCCACGGGCCTGCCGACCGTCGGGATGTACCCGTGAGCGTCGTCGCCCCCTCTGGCTTCGTCGCCGCCGGGGTGGCGTGCGGCATCAAGGCGTCCGGCCAGGCCGACCTCGCCCTCGTCGCCACCGACGACGGCGCGCCCGTGCCGGCCGCCGGTGTGTTCACCCGGAACCTGGTGGTGGCCGCGCCGGTGACCGTCAGCCGGCGCCACCTGGCCGCCACCGGCGGCCGGGCTGCCGCCGTGGTGCTGAGCAGCGGCAACGCCAACGCGGGCACCGGCGCCCGGGGCGAGGCCGACGCCGAGCAGATGTGCTCCCTGGTCGCCGGGGAGATCGGCGCCGAGCCGGCGGCGGTGCTGGTGTGCTCGACCGGCCTCATCGGCTACGAGCTGCCGATGCCGGCCCTCGCCGCAGGCATCCCGGCGGTCGCCACCGGTCGCGGTGCCACCCCGGCGCACGGCATCGCCGCCGCCGAGGCGATCATGACCACCGACACCTGCCGCAAGGAGACCGTGGTGCGGGCCGGCGACTTCGTCGTCGGCGGCATGGCCAAGGGTGCGGCGATGCTGGCACCGGACATGGCCACGATGCTCGCCGTGCTCACCACCGACGCCGCCGTCGACGGCGCGACCCTGCAGGGCGTCCTGCAGGCCGGCGTGGCCGACAGCTTCAACGCCATGACCGTCGACGGGTGCACGTCGACCAACGACACCGTGCTGGTGCTCGCCAGCGGGCGGGCCGTCGCACCCGACCCCGCCACGTTCGCCGCTGCGGTCGCCGATGCGTGCCTCGACCTCGCGACCCAGATGGTCGGCGACGCCGAGGGGCACACCAAGGTGGTCAAGGTGCGGGTCACGGGCGCGGCGTCAGACGACGACGCCCGCCGGGCGGCCCGCAAGGTGGCGGAGAGCCAGCTGGTCAAGTGCTCGTGGTTCGGGGCCGATCCGTACTGGGGACGGGTCGCCAGCGACCTCGGCACTGCGGGCGTCGCGCTCGACCCCACGGCGCTCACCATCGCGTACGGCGGCACGGTCGTCAGCCGGGGGTGCGTGGCGGTCGACCACGACGCGACGGCCGTCGCCGACCACATGGCGGGGGAGTACCTCGACCTCCACTGCGACCTCGGCGCCGGCACGGGCGAGGCCCGGGTGCTCACCAACGACCTCACGTACGGCTACATCGACGAGAACAAGGGCACCTCGTGAGCGGCGACCACGACGACACCGCCGCCACGGCGCCGTCGGGCCGCGACGGCGCCGCCCAGCGCGCCGCGGTGCTGCTCGAGGCGCTGCCCTACATCCAGCGGTTCCGGGGCGCCGTCGTCGTGGTCAAGTACGGCGGCAACGCCATGGTCGACCCGACGCTGGGGCGCGCCGTGGCCGACGACGTCGTGCTGCTGCGCGCCGTCGGGCTCAAGCCCGTCGTCGTCCACGGTGGCGGTCCCCAGATCAGCGACCTCATGGCCCGCCT
>JAFGPU010000530.1 GCA_016936035.1 Acidimicrobiales bacterium | reverse complement strand
GTCGAGGCCGAGGGCCACATGGAGTGGATCGACGGCAACATCGGCTCGCGCCTCACCATGAAGTACCCCGCCGTCTACATGGTGGGGCCCAAGGCCTCCGGCGAGGTGCTCTCGGTCGCCTACGCCGGCCCGGGTCAGCACCAGGACGCCGGCGCCAAGATGGTGCACGCCGCCCCGGAGACCACGTCGAAGATCGTGTCGAAGTCCATCTCCAAGGACGGGGGCCGCACCAGCTACCGCGGCCTCGTCCGGGTCGAGGACGACGCCTACGGCTGCAAGAGCCACGTGCAGTGCGACGCGCTCATCCTCGACGAGGACTCGATCAGCGACACCTTCCCGTACATGGAGGTGGGCGCCCGCGACGCCGTCATCGGCCACGAGGCGACGGTGTCCAAGGTGGCCGACGAGCAGCTCTTCTACCTCATGAGCCGCGGCCTCTCCGAGGAGCAGGCCATGAGCATGGTGGTCAACGGCTTCATCGAGCCGGTCACCCGCACGCTGCCCATGGAGTACGCGGTCGAGTGGAGCCGCCTCATCGAGCTGCAGATGGAGGGCTCGGTCGGCTGACCCCCGCGGTCAGCCGCTGACGCCCACCCCCAGCACCTCGCGCCACTGGCGCAGCATCGTGTCCGCGACCTCGGGCGCCCCGAACTGCACGTGCGCCCAGTCGGCGGCCACCCGCCACGCCTGGTTCCAGCGCCGGTCGTCCCAGTGCCGGGTCTGCTGGACCAGCGCCGCCGCGTGCGCCGGGTCGCGGTACACGTCACCGGCCGGGCCCAGGTACTCGACCATGCCCGGCAGGTGCCGCCCGAGGACGTAGCAGCCGGTGCCCATCGCCTCGGCGAGCGACACCGACATGCCGTAGGGCACCCCGGTGCCGTGCGTGTGCAGGTAGGTGCCGGCCTGGGCCACGAGCTCGGCCGCCTTCTCCGGCGGCACGTCGACCAGCACCTCGACGGGGGCGCCCCGCTCGTCGCGCCGCGCGACGATGGCCTCGAGCTGCTGCTCGACCTGGTAGGCGTGGCAGAGCACCAGGACGAAGCGGTGGTCCGGGCACCGCTCGGCCACCTCGAAGAAGCAGTCGTAGTCCTTGGTCTCGAGCGCGACGCCGGTGCGCACCACGAGCCGTCGGTCCTTGCCGCTGGCGGGGGCGAAGCGGTCGGGGTCGAAGGCCACCGGCAGCACGCGCAGGCGCGGGTGGTGCGGCCGGGTCGTCGCCAGGTGGGGGAACAGGTGCACGACGACGCCCGGGTCGTCGAGCAGCTCGTCGATCACCCGATGGTCGTGGTCGAACCCGTGGCCGCGCACGGCGAGCGGGAGACCGGCGGCTCGCACCGTGGCGCGGTACTCGGCACCCTTGTGCAGCCAGTGGGTGAGTACGACGTCGGGGCGGGTGGCCTCGATGGCGTCGGCGAGGTCGCCCCGGTGCACCGGCAGTCCCGGCTGGTAGGGCACGGCCACGTCGTCCTGCGACCAGGCCTCGACGTGGGCGCCGAGCGCCTGCAGGCCCACGATGTCGGCACGCACGTACATCTCGCTGGCCTGCGGGTAGTGCCACTCGGCGGCCAGCACGCGCAGACCCTCGGCGGGCCGGCCCCGCCCCCGGGCCCGGAGCCGGGCGTGGTGGGGGTGCAGCGGCACGGTCGAGCTGATGCGGCCTGCCCCGCCGGCGCGGTAGGTGCTGCCGAGCGCGCTGATGCGCACCGGCTCGCCGGCGGCGGCGGCGAACCGCTGGGCCAGGTCCCAGTCGCCGAGGCGGGCGAAGTCGACGTCGAACGGCCCGGTCCGGTCGATCAGCGCCCGCCGGTGGGCGACGGCGCCCACGTCGATGAAGTTGCCGTCGGCGAGGTCGCCGACGGGGTGGCGGTCGTCGCGCACGGCGACGGGACCGTCGCCGCCCTCGACCAGCTGGGTGGCGAGCGACCACGACGACTCGGGGTGCCGGTCGAACGCGTCGACGACCCGCGCCAGGTAGGTCGGGTGCAGGATGTTGTCTGCGTCGAGGTAAGCGACGATGTCGCCCCCGGCCTCGGCGAGGGCGTGGTTGCGGGCGGCGCAGGCGCCGGCCCGGGCGGTCTGCAGCACGCGCACCCGCCGGTCGCTGCGCCACCGCGCCACGGCGTCGGGGTCGATGTCGTCGCTGCCGTCGTCGACCAGGACGAGCTCCCAGCGGGGGTAGGTCTGCGCCCGCACGCTGGCCAGCGCCTGCTCGAACAGCGCGGCCTGGTTGTACAGGGGGCAGATCACGCTGACCAGCGCTCCGTCGGCGGGCGGCTCGGGCGGGTCGAGCCACGCCGCCTGGTCGACCAGGGCCGCCAGCGTGCGCGCGAGCGCGAGCGTGTCGTGCCGTTGGGTCTCGAGCCGGGCGACCGCGTCGCCGAGCTGCGCGGCCATCGCGTCCAGGCGCTGGTCGGTGCGGTCGTGGCGCGCCGCCGCATCGGCGGCGGCCCGCTGCTGCGCGCCGTCGAGGTGGAGAACCTGGTGGTTGATCTGTTCGAGCCGCGTCGCGAGCGGCGCGAGCGCCTGGGCGAGTCGGTTCGACAACCGTCCTCGCACCGCGCGGCCGAGGCCCTTCTCACTCGCCATCGTGCTGCTCCCCGTCCCCGGCGTTCCCGTCCCGCCCCGACACTACCGGGGGGTGGACGGCGTGCCAGGCCCGCACCCGCCCACCCGGCGTGCCCAGCCGGCCGTGCCGCGCCGGGCACGGCCCGTCTGGCCGGCGATCGCGGGGGCGCGGGACCGACCGGCCAGCTGCGCTCGTAGACTGCGGTCGTGCCGATGAGGCAGGACTGCAAGCACTTCGAGTCGCGTACGTACCGCAACGGCGAGACCGTGCGGAAGTGCGACCTCGACCTCGCTCCCGAGGCGCCGTGGCGGTGCCCGGCCGACTGCCCGCGCTACGAGCGCCGCATGGCCGACGTCAACTGGTCGCACGGCACGCTCGTCACGCCGAAGACACCCGACGAGCCGCTCGACGCGCTCGACCGCGGCGACGACTCGGTCGCCCGTCTCCTCGACGAGGCCGAGGAGATCGTCAACGCCGCCGGGCCCATGGTCATCGCCGACGTCCACGCGGAGCGCGAGCGGGGCGAGGCCCCGCGCTGGCGGCGCTGGCTGCGGCGCCGGTGACGACGCGGCCGATGCCGCCCCCGTCGGAGCCCGCGCCGGGCACCGATGCGCCGCCCGCCGCCGGGGCGCCGGCGACCGCAGCGGCGTGGCTCGCGGGGGCGAGCGCAAGCCTTGGGAGAGCCCCCGGCGCGCCGGTAGGCTGACC
>JAFGPU010000108.1 GCA_016936035.1 Acidimicrobiales bacterium | reverse complement strand
GGGGCCGGGCGCATGGTGGCCCAGGCCGTCGACACCTGGGGCCGCCTCGACATCCTGGTCAACAACGCGGGCATCGTGCGCGACGGCGCGATCTGGAACATGGCGCCCGACGACTTCGACGCCGTGATGCGGGTGCACGTCAAGGGCACGTGGGGACCGTCGCACTGGGCCGCCAAGCACTGGCGCCAGCGCGCCAAGGCGGGCGAGACCTTCACCGGCCGCATCATCAACACCACCTCGGGCGCCGGTCTCGTCGGCAACTTCGGTCAGACCAGTTACGCCACCGCCAAGGCCGCCATCGCCGGCCTGACCCAGACGCTCAGCCTCGAGCTGTACAAGATGGGCGTCACCGTCAACGCCATCGGGCCCGCCGGCGCCACCCGCATCACCGCCACCATGCCCGGGGCACCGGCGGTGGTCGAGGCCGACGAGGTCGCGGACGACGACTGGAACCCGATGGACCCCGCCGTCTCGTCACCCGTGGTCGCGTGGCTGGCCTCGGACGAGTCCCAGCACGTCACCGGGCAGGTCATCCGGGCGGTCGCCGAGAACATCATCTGGATGCGCGGGTGGTCCGACGGGCCCACGATCAGCAACGGGGGCAAGCGGTGGGACGCCGCGACGCTGGGCACCCAGCTCAACACGGACGTCTTCGGGACGAGGACCCCCGGGCTGCGCTACTGAGGTTCCGAGCGGCTACGGTCCGCTCAGATGGGGGCACGCGACCACCGCGCCGCGGCGAGCGCGCAGGCGTACCTGCGCGACGTGCAGTACCGCGACAGCTCGCGGTTGGCCGCCCGCGCTCGCCTGCACGTCAAGTACGGCACCGCCTCCGTCGCGTGGTTCCCGTGGCTGGTCACCCAGGTCGACTGGCAGCCTGACGCCCGGGTGCTCGAGGTCGGGTGCGGCGCCGGCTGGATGTGGGCCGAGGCGTCCGCCCGCCTGCCGCACGACCTCGATCTCACGCTCACCGACCTGTCACCGGGCATGGTGGGCGAGGCGCTCGAGCGGGTCGGCTCGCTCGGCCGCTACCGCAGCACCAGCGGGCGGGTGGCCGACGCCCAGGCGCTGCCGTTCCGTCGGGGGTCCTTCGACGTGGTGATGGCCAACTACGTGCTCCACCACGTGCCCGACACCCAGCGTGCGGTCGCGGAGATGGCGCGGGTGGTGCGCCCCGGCGGCGTGGTCGTCGTGGCGTGCGTGGGCGACGACCACCTCACCGAGCTGCACCAGATCCGTCACGAGGTGTTCGGCACGCCCACCGCCGACCCGCTCTCGTCGAACTTCGGCGCGCCGGCGGGCGCCAAGGTGCTGCCGGCCACGTTCGGCAGCGTCGACTGGCGCCCGTACCGCGACAGCCTCGACTGCCGCGACCCCGACGACGTCGTCGACTACCTGGCGTCGATCCCGCCGGTCGAGGATGCCAGCCCGGACGATCGTGCCCGGGTCGTCGCCGCGGTCCGCGATCGCTTCGAGGAGGGCGGTGGGCGCCTGCGGGTCACCAAGGACACGGGCCTGTTCGTGTGCCGGGAACCACGCACGGGCGGGTGACGCGCCGGGGACGGCGCCCCAGCGACACCGCCCCCGAACATCTGGTTCTCGGTTCTTCCGACCGTCGCCGGTCGGCCGCATCAGATCAGGTCAGGCCCAGCTTGGCGGAGCAGTGCGGCCACTGGCCCCACCCCGACCGGGCCTGCAGGACCTGCCCGAAGTGGATCTGCGTCTCGCGCGAGTGCTCGTGCGGCAGCCCGGTGCCGCCCACCGACTGCCACGTGCTGGCCGAGAACTGCAGGCCGCCGTAGTAGCCGTTGCCGGTGTTGGCCGCCCAGTTGCCGCCCGACTCGCAGTCGGCGAGCGCATCCCAGGTGGCGTAGTCGGCGGGATCGCCGAAGCCGCCGCCGCTCGACGGGGGAGCGGGGGTCTCGACCGGGGCCGGCGCTGCCGTCGTCGTGGTGGTGGGCGGCGCCGTCGTGGTGGTGGTCGTGGGTGGCGCCGTCGTGGTCGTGGTCGTGGTGGTGGGCGGCGCGGTGGTCGTGGTGGTGGTCATCCGCTTCAGGCCTTGGGCCCGGGCGATGTCGCTCGCGTCCGCACGGTGGCGCACGGCGACCTGTGACGTCTCCGACCCGGCGGCAGCCTCGACCGCATCGCCGCTCTCGTCACCGGGAACGATGACGTTGGCGAGGGCGACGGGCCCGACCAGCAGCGCCACGCCGGCGATGCTGCCGGCGACGATGCGGCGGACGGTTGGGCTGCTCGTCGAGTCGTCGGTACTCGGGGGCTTGTCAGTCCGCGAGGACATCGGTGGGGGTCTCCTTCCGTCGGCGCGCGCGCTGAGAGCGGGTCAGAAGGGGAAAAGCAACCAGGGGCGCCCCAGCGCGTGCCGTCCTATGCGGTTGGTGCAAGGAGTTTGTCACGATCGACATGATTCCGCAACGTTAAGTGGTGATGGGGGACCCCCAGTGGCCGCCCCTGACCCAGCGGCTGCACACCGTAGATCGTCGCGATGCGGCTGTGTGACATTCGGGGACGCGAAGATCTGACGGTGTGTCAGACTTGTGCGATCATCGGGCGCCCAGCCGGTGCGAGGAGGAGCCAGACGTGAGCGAGCGCAACGAAGGACCGCCCCTGGCCGGTGTGCGCATCATCGAGTGCTCGATGCTCGGCCCCGGCGCCATCACCACGCACCTGGCCGACCTCGGCGCCGACGTCATCAAGGTCGAGCCGCCGTCCGGCGACTACATCCGCGAGATGACCTGGCCCATCGTCGAGGGCGTGTCGCTGATGCACCTGCACCTCAGCCGGGGCAAGCGCTCGATCACGCTCGACCTGCGCACCGACGACGGCCGTGCGGTGTTCAAAGACCTGGTCAGGGGGGCCGACGCCGTCGTCGAGGCCATGCGCCCGGGCGGTCTCGACCGGCGGGGAGTCGGCTACGAGGCGCTGCGCGAGATCAACCCGGCCGTGGTGTTCATCACCATCTCCGGCTACGGCATGACCGGGCCGTACAAGGACATGCCGAGCCACGGCGTCGCCTACGACACGTGGGCCGGACTGGTGAACCCCGGCATCGACGACGAGGGCTTCGCCTACATCCCCGAGCACCCGTCGATGGGCATCCACGCCGGGCCGCTGTTCGGCGCCCTCGGCATCCTCGCCGGGATCGTCCGCGCGCGCGCGACCGGGCACGGGTGCCGCATGGAGATCGCCCAGGCCGACGCCGCCGCAGCCATGGACTGGTACCGCAGCGAGACGTGGAAGGCCTACGAACGACCTGAGACGGAAGTCACAGGCAACAAGTCGGACAACTACGAGCGCCGCGCCCCAGGGACGGCCGGCATGCGCCACGGCGTGCGATACCAGATCTACGAGTCGAAGGACGGCTTCGTGCTGCTGCAGGCCTCCGAGCGCGAGTTCTGGCACAACTTCTGCGAAGGCGTCGGCCGCACCGACCTGTTCGAGCGGTGGCCCGGCGCCAAGTTCGCCGATCACGCCCCCGGCAACCGCGAGCTCCAGTCCGAGCTGCGCGACATCTTCCGCACCCGCACCACCGAGGAGTGGGTGGCCTTCGGCAACGAGCACAACACGCCGATCGCCCCGGTGAACACGCCGCAGACACTGGCGGACGACCCGCAGTTCCAGGCCCGGCTGCCGTTGTACCCGCGCGAGGTGCTGGGCGCCGAGCAGCTGCCCTCGCCGATCAAGCTGGTGGGCGAGGACCTGCCGGTGCCCCGCAAGGCGCCCACCGTGGGGCAGCACACCGACGAGGTGCTGCGCGAGGTGCTCGGCTACGACGGCGCCCGGATGGCCGCCCTGCGCGACGCCGGCGCCCTCGGCTGAGCTCGGGTCGCCCTGCCAGGCGCCCGGCCTCGGTAGGGTGCGCGGATGCGCAGGCGCGTCGCCCTCATCGCGGCAAGCGCTCTGGTGGTGCTGCTGGCCATGGTGCAGACCGTGGGCCTGTTGGCGCACGCGCTGTCGCGGGCGAGCCCACCCGAGGCGGGCCTGGCCGCGGTGCCGCACCTGCTGCGCGCGTCCGACACCGCCCAGCGCACGCTCGACCCCTATCGCGGGCCGGGTGCCTGGGTGGACATGTACGACGTCGCCGGCGATGGCGACACCGCCCCGGTGACCCCGGACGCCATCGACGAGATGGCCGACGTCGGGGTGCGCACCCTGTACCTGCAGGCGGCGCGCGACGACCGGCAGGGCGGCCCGGCCGAGTTGTACGACCCCGGACTGCTCGGGCGGTTCCTCGTCCGCGCGCACCAGCGCGGCATGCAGGTGGTGGGCTGGTACCTGCCCCGGTTCGGCGACGTGGCGCGCGACCTGGCCCACCTGGAGGCGATCGCCGACTTCGAGGTGATGGGCCACCGCTTCGACGGCGTGGCGGTCGACATCGAGTGGACCGACACAGTGCCTGACGACGGCGAGCGGTCGGCCCGCCTGGTCGAGCTGTCGCAGGCGCTGCGGGACACGATGGGGTCGGGCGCCGTGGGTGCCATCGTCATGCCCCCGGCGCACCTCGAGGCGGTCAACCCCGGGTTCTGGCCGGGCTTCCCCTGGGACGAGCTCGCGCCGCTCTACGACGTCTGGTTGCCCATGGCGTACTGGACCCAGCGCAGCGCCGCGTCGGGCTACCGCGACGCCGCGAGCTACACCACCGACAACCTGCGCCGCCTGCGCGGGCATTTGGGGGACGACGCACCGGTGCACATGATCGGCGGACTGGGCGAGGACACGACGTCCGGCGACCTCGCCGCGTTCGTCGCCTCCTCGGGCGAGGGCGGCGCCATCGGCGCATCGATCTACGACTGGGCGACCTCGTCGGCCGACGCGCACCAGCAGCTGTCGGACGGCGTCGGGCCC
>JAFGPU010000107.1 GCA_016936035.1 Acidimicrobiales bacterium | reverse complement strand
GCGCAGCGGCGTGCCCGCAGCCGGCCCGCCGAGCGCCGGAGCGCAGCGGCGGTCGCAGCGACCGAGACCGCCGAGACGACCGACACCGCCGAGACGACCGACACCGCCGAGACGGCGGTGCACCCCGCCGCCCGCACCCTGGGTCGGGTCGTGGCGCTCAAGGCCGCCGCCGTGACCACCGCCACCGTCATCGGCGTGACCGCCGCGGCCGCCGCGACCACCGGGCTGGTCGCCACCGTGGTCGTCCCGGCGCTCACCGAGGAGGCCCCCGTCGACAGGCCCGCCCCGGGCACGACCGAGAGCCCGGAGCCCAGCGAGGGCCGCGAGCGGCGTGCGTCCCCGCCGCGGCGACAGGACGGCGACCGCAACCTCCACGCGCCGAGCACCTGCGGGTCCCTCCCGGCGCCGTGCGACACCGCGCGGTCGCGGGCGACCACCACGACCCGCACGACCGACGGCGACGCGGCAGGTGCGTCCGCCTCGGACGAGTCGCCGGGGCCCGAGGTCCCGGGGACGGGCACGCCGGAGCCCGAGGTCCCGGGGACGGGCACGCCGGCGCCGGGCCCGCCCAGCTCCGAGCCGCCGGCCGAGGCGACCGACGCCCCCGATGCCGCACCTCCCGTCCAGCCGGGCACACTGTCCGCACCCGACGAGCCCGGGCCCGGCCACTCGAGCTCGGCACCGCCGTCACCGCCGGCACCGCCGGCCCAGCCGCCGGGACACGCGCCCGGCCCGGCATCCCCGCCGGCCCACGCATCCCCGCCCGACCCAGCGGGCCCGCCCTCGCACGCACCCACACGCGCTCCGGCATCCCCGCCGGCCCACGCCTCCGCACCCGACCCGCCGGGCCCGCCGCCGCACGCCCCGGCGGCCGGGGCGCAGGGCCCGGCGTCACCACCAGCTGCCCCGCCCGGACCCGCGCCGCACGCACCCGCTCGCCCGCCGTCGCCACGGCCGTAACGCTTCGGACCTCCCACGCGCTCTAGTGGGGGCAACTCTGCGTTGGCGATGGGGAGGCCGTGTTCGGGCGGGCCCCGGCCTCCGCCGCAGGAGCCTTCGGGCGAGCGGGCGGACCACCGGCGCAGGCTGGTGAACCGGGGCCGGGCGGGCGGTCCCGGTCACCTGTGCCTCGTCAGGGCCGGCGCCTCAGGCCGGGCGCGGCGCGGTCAGCTCGAGCACGTTGTCGTGCAGCACCAGCCGGCGGGCGGCGGGATCGAGCGCCTTGGCGTCGGCCAGGTAGTCGAGCGGCTGGGGCAGCGCCTCGATGTGAGGCCAGTCGGAACCGAACAGCACCCGGTCGGCGCCCATCCACTCGACCACCGACAGCAGGTCGTCCTCCCAGAACGGGTTGACCCACACGTGCCGCCGGAAGATGTCGACGGGGTCGTCGGCGAACCAGCCCCGCATCTTCCTGTCGACCGAGCGCAGCTTGCGGAACAGGTCGGGCAGGAACTCGGCCCCGTTCTCGACCGACGCCACCCGCAGGTTGGGGAACTTGGCGAAATGGTTGGCGAGCGTCATCGACAGCAGGAAGTCGTGCACGGCCTTCTCGATGGCGAAGTTCTTCAGGGACGGCGCGAAACCGCCCGAGAACGTGGCGGCGAAGCCGTCGACGGCGTAGCCCTCGGACGACACGCCGCTGTCGCCGGCGTGGACCACCACGGTGATGCCCGCCTCGTTCACCCGGGCCCAGAAGGGGTCGAACATCGGATCGAAGGGCGAGCGCCGCCCGACCGCCGTGGTGGGGGCGGCCGTACGCATCACCACCAGGCGGGCGCCCTCCCCCAACGCCCACTCCAGCTCGTCGACGGCCCACTGCGGGTCCGCCAGCGTGACGTAGGGCGCCGCGAAGATGCGCTCGGCGTGCACGAAGCCCCAGTCGTCGAGCAGCCACCGGTTGAACGCCCGGAAGGTGTGGCAGACGGCCTCGGGGTCGTGGTGGAGGGGCTCCTCGTAGATCATGCCCAGGGTCGGGAACAGCCAGCAGCCGGCCAGGCCCTGCTCGTCGAGCGTGGCCAGTCGAGCGTCGCGGTCGCGGTACTCGGGGCGGATGGGCTCGTGGTCGCGCAGGCGCTCGAGCGGGTTCACGCCCTCGGCGTTGCCGCGGAAGTAGTCGTAGAGGCAGCCGGGCTTGGACACGGGGTCGAACGTGGCGTTGCTCACGGCGCGGCTGACCCGCCCGCCCAGCACGTGGTACTGGCGGCCGTCGATCGTGGCCCACTGCACGCAGCGCGGGCCGAGCGCCGGGTCGAGGTGCCGGGTGAAGGCGTCGGTGGCCTCGTAGTAGTGGTTGTCGGCGTCGAAGACCGGGTGCCCGAGGTCGTCCATCCCCCCAGGGTAGAACACGTTCTCGTGCCTGTCCCCCGGGGCGCTCAGGCCGAGCGGCGGGGCAGGCGACGCACGGAGGCGCTCGGTGTCCCGGGCCCCGGACGCGCGCCGCCCGGCGGTGCGCCTCGCACGAACCTGCGCAGGCGGTCGACCAGTCCGGCCAGGCTGGCGAGGCCGGCAGGGCCGCGCGGGGGTGAGGGGGCGGCCTCGGCGGACGCCGGGGTCCGGGAGGCGGCGTCGGCGAGGCCGCCGACCAGGAGACCGGTGAAGTCGGCGACGTCGTCGACGGCGACGCGCGTGGCCCCGGTGCACACGTCGGCGCTCCACGTGCTGATCACGAACTGGCGCTTGTCGGGATGCCAGGTGGCGCGCAGGTGCTGGCCGTTGCGCCGGGCATCCTCGATCAGCACGCGGCGGCGCGGCGATCGTTCCCCCATGGCACGGATTGTGCACCCCCGGCTACGTCGACGCAACGGGCTCGGGCGGGTGTCGTCGGGCCGCCCGGCGGCCGCAGCGCTCAGCGGGTGCGCAGGCGATCGAGCTGCCGGCGATCGCGCTTGGTGGGCCGCCCGGCGCCGCGCTCGCGCACGAACACGTCCGGCGCCTGCTCGCGCGGCGGCGCCGGCGGGCTGTGGTCGACCACGCAGGTCGCGGCGACGGGCGCCCCCACGCGCTTGTCGATGATGCGGGCGACCTCGAGGACCCGCGACCTGCCGTGGACGTGGGCCTCGACCGTGTCGCCCACCCGCACCGGGGAGGCGGGTTTGGCCGGCGCGCCGTTGACGCGGACGTGGCCGCCCTTGCACGCCGCGGTGGCCAGCGCCCGGGTCTTGAACAGCCGTACCGCCCACAGCCACTTGTCGACCCGGGTCTCGTCCACGGCGCCCATCGTGCCAGACGACCGGGTGGATCGCGCCCGGCGCGGGTAGGGAAGGGCGGTGGCCGATGACCGCGCGCGCCGTCCCGCCGGACGCTCGAGGGGCGCCCGCGGGCGCAAGCTCGACGAGTACCGCGACAAGCGCGACTTCGACCGCACCACGGAACCGGCCGGCACACCCGCCCCGGCTGGCGAGAGCCCCGGGGCCGAGGGCGCCCGCCGCTTCGTCGTCCAGCGGCACCGTGCCCGCCGCCTGCACTACGACCTGCGCCTCGAGGTGGACGGCACCCTGGCCAGCTGGGCGGTCCCCAAGGGCCCCACCCTCGACCCCAAGGTGCGGTCGCTCGCCGTGCACGTCGAGGACCACCCGATCGAGTACGCGGACTTCGAGGGGGTGATCCCCGAGGGCGAGTACGGCGGCGGCGACGTCATCGTCTGGGACCGCGGGACGTGGTCGCCATCCGACACCGACGACCCGGCCGCCGCGATCGCCGCCGGCGAGCTGCACTTCGACGTCACCTCCGAGAAGCTCGCCGGGCGCTTCGTGCTGGTCCGCACCGACCGGGACCGCTCGCAGCGCGAGCAGTGGTTGCTGCTCCACAAGAACGACGACCACGCCCGTCCCGGCTGGGACCCCGAGGACCACCCCCGGTCCGTCAAGAGCGGGCGCACCAACGACGAGGTGGCGGCGGCCCCGACGCCCTGTGGCGCAGCGACCTGCCCGCCGCCGACGCGGAGGTTGCGGTCGGTGCTGCAACGCGACGGTGGGACCCGCCATCCGACGACGAGCTGGCCGCCCTCGACGCGCTCGGCAAGAGCGGACGGTGGGAGCTGCAGGGCCGGACGCTGAAGCTCACCAACCTCGACCGCGAGCTGTTCCCCGGACAGGACGGCGAGCCGCCGGTCACCAAGCGCGAGCTGGTCCGCTACTACGCCGCCGTCGCCCCGACGCTGCTGCCGTACCTCGTCGACCGGCCCGTCAACCTCCACCGCTTCCCGAGCGGCGTCCACCGCAAGGGCTTCTGGCAGAGGGCGGTGCCGAACCACGCACCCGACTGGCTCGACCGCTGGCGCAACGACGACGCCGACCCGGGCGAGACCGAGTGGTACTCGGTGCTCGACAGCCCGGCCGCGGTGGCGTGGATGGCCAACTACGGCGCCATCGAGCTGCACCCGTGGACGTCACGCCGGCCCGACGTGCACCGGCCCACCTGGGCGTTCATCGACATCGACCCGGGCGAGCGCACCACGTTCGACGACGTGCTGGTGCTGGCGCGCCTGTACCGCACCGCCCTCGAGCACCTCGGCGTCGAGGCCCGACCCAAGGTGACCGGCAAGCGGGGCGTCCAGATCTGGGTCCCCATCCGTCCCGGTCCGTCCTTCGACGAGACCCGGGCGTGGGTCGAGTCGCTGTCCCGGGCCGTGGGCGCCACCGTGCCCGAGCTCGTCAGCTGGGCCTGGCGGAGGAGCGAGCGTGGCGGCCTCGCCCGGCTCGACGACACGCAGAACGCCATCAACCGCACGCTGGTGGCGCCCTACAGCGTGCGAGCCGTGCCGGGGGCGCCGGTGTCGGTACCGCTCACCTGGGACGAGCTCGACGACCCCGACCTCCGCCCCGACCGCTGGACGATCCGCACGGTCGGCGACCGCCTGGCGGCCACGGGCGACCCCTTCGCCGTGCTCGTCGGACGGGACCAGGAGCTGCCCCCGCTCTGACCCCGGCGAGCACCCGCTCGTTGCGGGTGCTCAGAACGGCGACGTCACCGTCCAGCCGCGGCGTTCGAGCTCGGCGGCCAGCAGGCCCGCCGGCATGCCGCGCAGGACGCCGGCCTGCTCGGCCTCGAGCCGTTCGGCGGCCGACCGGTACTCGGCTGCAGCGCCGTCCGACGTGTCGCCGTCGCCGCCCCCGCCGTCGACCAGCCGGTCGATGAGCGCCGACGCCTCGGCCTTGGTGAACTTGCCACCGGCCTGGCGCTGGCTCAGGCCGAGCGGACCGCGCGCGTCGCGGAAGCCGGTGTGGCCCGCCTTCTCGACCAGCGACCGCAGGTAGTCCATCTGCCGGGCCGAGGCGGGCGGCCCGGATTGGCGACCGAAGCTCATGGCCACGAGCCTCGCACGCCGAGCACGCCCGAGCGGTGAATGCTTGACTGGCCCGCATGAGTGACCGGGGGCACAACGACGGCGTCGGGCGGGACGAGGACCTCCTGCCCATCAAGTTCGGCCCGGTGTCGAACGGCGAGTTCCACCCGCAGCCGCACAGCCCCCTGGTGCGCGAGGTCATCCGTCGCACGTACCGGCTGGCCGACGACAACGCCCGCCGCATGGGCATCTCGCGTCGCCGGTTCCTCACCGGCGCCACCGGCGCGGCCGCCACCCTGTTCGTGCTGGGCGCGTGCTCGAAGGAGGAGTCCAACAGCCGGGGCGAGTCGCCGGGCGGCTCGTTCGACGTGGACGAGGACGCCACCACCGACACCGCCACGGCGCTCGACCAGCTCGGCGGCGAGGAGTTCATCTTCGACGTCCAGACCCACTACGTGAACTACGACGCCGATCCCGGCATCGGCGAGTGGACCGGCGCGTTCCCGGGCAGCCAGTGCGAGGAGGGCGCCGCGGACGGCAACGCCAAGGTGTGCTTCACGGCCGACGCCTACTTCCGCGAGGTGTTCGTGCGGTCCGACACGTCGATGACGATCCTGTCGGCGCTGCCGTCCCAGGCGCTCGCCGGGCTGCAGCCCGACGACATGGCCTACGCCATCGACGTCGCCACCCGGCTCGGGTGCGACGGCCGGGTGCTGATGCACGGCGGCGCCTACCCCCACCACGGTCCCGTCGAGGCGGCGCTCGCCAGCATGACCGACCTGCGCGACCGCTACGAGCTGGCCGCCTGGAAGATCTACACGATGACGCCGACCGACGAGCACTTCTACTTCGACGACCACGACCCCGACCGGCCCCAGATCGGCCAGCGGTTCATCGACCACGTCCGCGAGATCGGCCCGCCGATCATCTGCACCCACAAGGGCATCAGCTCGATCGTCGGTTCCACGCCCGAGCTGGCCGACCCGAGCGACATCGGACCGGCGGCCGCCCGCAACCCCGACATCTCCTTCGTCGTCTACCACTCCGGCTTCGAGCCCGGTGGGGGCGGCACCGGCGCCTACGACCCTGACGACCCGGCCCCCCAGGGCGTCGACCGCCTCATCCGCTCGCTGCAGGACGCCGGCGTCGAGCCGAACGCCAACGTGTACGCCGAGCTCGGCGGCACCTGGTGGTTCCTGATGCGCGACCCGACGGCCGCCGCCCACGTGCTGGGCAAGCTCCTCACCTACGTGGGCGAGGACCGGGTCGTGTGGGGCACCGACTCGATCTGGTTCGGCACGCCCCAGGACCAGATCCAGGCGCTGCGCACCTTCCAGATCAGCGAGGAACTGCAGGAGCGGCACGGCTACCCGGCTCTCACCGACGAGATCAAGGCCAAGATCTTCGGCGTCACCTCGGCCCGGCTCTACGGCATCGAGCCCATCACGGGCCAGTGCGACCTCAGCGCCGAGGAGGTCGAGGCCGTGCGCGCCAGCCTGCCGCCCGCGCGCACCTACGGCCCCACGTCGTACGCGGAGTCGGCCGCCATGATCGCCGCCCACCAGGCGGGCTACCTGGCGTGAGGCGCCGTCGGGGGGCGATCGCGCCGCCCGCCTCTATCGTGGACCGATGACCGGAGCAGTCGACCTCAGCCGCCCGGCGCGCCGCCTCCAGGCCGAGCTCGCCGACGACGACGTCGACATCGACGCCGACAGCACCCTGCGCCCGCTCGTCCTCGACGAGCTGGTCTACGCCCGGCGCCCGCCGCAGTTCGAGCGGCGCACGCCCCTGTACGGCTCGATGATCGTGCCCGACGACCGCTCGCTGGTCTCCACCGGCGAGCTGGTCGACCTCATCCCCGTGTCCGACCACCCCCTCGCCCTCGCCCGCCGCTTCGCGGACGGCCGGTCGACCTACCTGGCGATGCAGCCCGGCGGCGCCCGCATGCTGGCGTTCTTCCGCCGCAGCGTGCAGTACGAGGCCGACCTGGTCGAGATCCAGGCCGACACCGGCGCGTACATCGTGCAGCGCACCCCGCTGCACGAGGTCACCCGCCTGTTCACCCCCACCCGCACCGTCGAGTGGTCGGGCTACCGGTGGACGTCGCGCCCCAACGCCCGGGCCCAGCACGACCTGCTGCAGCCCTACCTGCCGGGCATCGCGCCGGGCGTGCTCGAGGGCATGCTCGAGCTGGCCCTGCACTGGCTCAGCCCCGGGCGGGTCGGGGCCACGCTGGTCGTCCCCGTGTCGCACGGTGACTCGGGCCTCGACATGCAGCGGGCCGTCGCCGTGCCCCAGCTCTCGGTCACCACCCGCCACCACTACCCGGCGCTGTTCGCCGCGCTGATGCAGACCGACCTGGCCGCCGTGGTCGACGACGACGGCGTCGTCCACCACATCGGCGTCGGCCTCTACTCGTCGGCCGATGCCGACGCGTCGATCAGCCCGGCGCGGGGCATGCGCCACCGGTCGGCAGCCCGCTACACCTACGACCACCCCTCGTCGGTGGCCATCGTGGTGAGCGAGGACGGTCCCGTCACCGTCTTCCACCGGGGCCGGCCGCTGTCGGAGTGCGCCGCCTCGCTCAGGCTGGCCGAGGCGGGCTGACGCGGGCGAGCCAGCGCTCGACATCGGCGGCGTCCACGCCCCGGAGCCGGGCGCGCTTGCGCCGGCCGGTCTGCCCGCTGACGATGTCGACGTCGCTCGCCCGCAGCGCCAGCTCGTCGGCGAGCAAGCGGGCGACGGCGGCGTTGGCCTTGCCTCGCTCGGGTGCGGCCGCCACCCGCACCTTGAGCGCCTCGCCGTGTCGTCCGACGATGCCCGCCCGGGTCGCGCCGGGCTGCACGTAGAGCGAGAGCACAACGTCGCCACGAGCGTCGACCTCGAACAGGGGCACGCCGCAGGGTAGGCCGCGTGGGACGCCCCTCCGCGGCGGCACGGGACGACGCCGGTCGCGAGACCGGACGGAAAACTGGACGGAGGTTGACCGGTTCTCTCGCCTAGCGTCATCGACCCAGGCGGTCGCCGACCGCGCCCCCACCCCGCAACCTCGCGGGCACCCCAGAAGGACGTCATCCCCATGGACTTCAAGCTCGAGCTCGTCGCCGTCCCCGTCACCGACGTCGACCGCGCCAAGGCCTTCTACGTCGACCAGGCCGGTTTCAACGCCGACCACGACCACACGGTCAGCGACGACATCCGCTTCGTGCAGCTGACGCCCCCCGGCTCCGCGTGCTCGATCGCCATCGGCAAGGGCATCACCGAGGCCGAGCCCGGCTCGGTCGTCGGCCTGCAGCTCGTGGTCACCGACATCGAGGCGGCGCGTCGCGAGCTGGCCGGCCGGGGCGTCGACGTCAGCGACGTGCAGGACTTCCCGTGGGGACGGTTCGTCTACTTCAGCGACCCCGACGGCAACGGCTGGGCGGTGCAGCAGATCCAGATTCCCGGCTGACCCGCCCGGGGCCCGAGCCCGCCGGTGTGAGGCACGGCGCGGCGGGGAAGACCTGGGACATGGATGGCGCAGGAGCAGATCGAACACCGACGGGCGAGCTGGCGACGTGGCTCCCGCCCCAGGCCTTCCCCGCCAGCGGCGAGATCCTCGCCGACGAGATCCGCGACCGCGGTGGCCCCCGCCGGCTGATCGTGGCGCTCCGGCGGCTCCCCGTCGGGCGCGTCTACCAGTCGGTGGGCCAACTCGCACGGGCGCTGCACAACCGCCGCCGGGTGCAGATCACCGCCCGACCTGGTGGCGCCGGCACCGCCGGGACCTGACGACGCGCTCAGGTCCGTCAGGTCGAGTCGTCGCGGTCGTCGTCGAGGGGCACCTCGAGCGACTGCTCCCACGCATCGGCCTCCGGCACCTCGACGTCCCGGGTCGGGGGGTCGACCCGGCCCGCCGGGACCACCTCCTCGGCCTGCTCGATCGCGTCGCCCTCGGGCACCTCCGGGTCGTCCGGCAGCGAGCCCAACTCCGGCTCCGGCTCGACGGCGCGGTCGTCGTCCGCGTCCTGAGGGTCTGTCCAGTGGTCCTGCCGTGCCATGGTCGTCTCCTTCAGGTCACGCAACCGTGGTGCACATCGAAACGGAACCGCCCGCCGGCTGCCACGTTCGCGCCCCACGACCAGCGACGCACGACGGGCGCGGCCGTCGAGGGCGACGAACGCCCTCGACGGCCATGTGACAGGTCACCGGGGATGGGGGCCTGCCACGATCGGATCACGGTCCAGCGCCCGCGCGCTACGCGGTCCGGACCGAGCGACGCTCGATGCGGCGCTCGTGGTGCCGCTCGCGCGACATGATCAGAACGAGCGCCAACGCCAACCCGCCGATGGCCAGGGCGGTGGCCCAACCCCGGTCGATCGCCAGCTCGCGGTCGGCCAGCGACGGCTCGATGGCGACGATCAGCGCCGCGACGCCGGCCACCAGCGCGATGAACGCGGCGAGCATCCGGGCACCGGCCAGGCCGGCGAGCACCAGCAGGGCGCCGACGCCCACCTCGATGGCGCCCAGCAGGGGCGTGTGGCTGAGGCCGGCGACGTTCTCGACCGGGTCGTACCAGGTCGAGTCGATCCCGGTGCGCACCAGAGCGAGCACGCCGATCACGATCAGGGCAACGCCGGCTGCGGTCGCCAGGACCGAGCCGAGATCCCACCGGCTCGTCGAGGTCTCGACGACCTCTTCGCGGTCCGTGGCCTCGTCGGCCGGCCGCGCGCGCTCAGTCGCCACCGGCTCGCGGCGCTCGTACCGGCCGGCATCCTCGTCGCGGTCGACATCGGTACGTACGTCATCGTCTCGGTGATGTCTCAGGCGCATGGTCTCCTCCTCTGGCCCGCCTCGGCAGGGCTACCCCGGCCGCCGCCGGACAAACGGGGCCGGGATGGCCTCGCCCCCGGGTCAGCCCCCTCCCGTGTCCTTCTTCTCGATGAACGAGAGCTGCCCCTCGGGCTCGAGCACGGCGAGCTGGACGTCCCGCAGGTCGGAGATGCCCTGCCGCCGGGCCGCCATCCTGAGGTCGTCGAGCGTCATGCGCTGCATCCGCATCACCGCCTCGAGGGGCACACCGTCGCGCACGACGATGGCCGCGCTGCCGCTGATCGCGGCGCCGAACCGGCGAGGCGACCGGAACTGCGAGTATGCGAGCAGGACGACCCAGAAGACGAACGTGCCCACCGCCATGAAGGCGCCGGTCAGCGAGAAGTCCTCCTGCGTGACGCCCTGCTGCACGAGGTCGCCGATGGCGACGAGCAGGATCAGGTCGAAGGGCGACATCTGGGCCAGCTCGCGCTTGCCGATACCGCGCATCACCAGCCACAGGAACCAGTACATGACCGTGGCGCGGATCACGATCTCCATCAGGGCACCACCCAGGTGCTGATGCGCACCTCGGCCACGGACTGGCCGCCCTCCAGCACCTGCACCGTGCCGTCACGTCGCCACGTGGTGCCGGGCTCCACGCGCGCGTCGAGCGCGATCACCAGGGGCTCGCCGGCGGGCGGCGGTGCGATCTCCCACAGCGCAGCGCCGTCCGTCAGGGTCTCGGACGACGGGCGGGGCCGGAGAGCGTTCTCGTCGAACATGTCGAGGTAGTCCGACGACACCGTCACCTGCACGGTGGCCGGCCACGAGCCGTCGGTGCGGCTGACCCGCACCTCGAACGGGCTGGCGAGGCCCGGACGCGTCACCCGCGAGTACCGGACCTCGACGTCATAGCCCCCGCCGGCGCCCGTCGCCGTGGCCGTCCGCACCCCGAACACGCCGACCAGCGCGAGCACGAGGAAGACCACCAGCCCGGCCGTGAACAGCCAGCGGAACCACCGCTCGCGCGCCACAGCCCGCCGGTCGGACCGCTCAGGAGCGGTGGCCACGACGGTCGCGTCCGGCGGGATCGTCGGATCGTCGCCGATCTCCCAGCCGGCTGGGTCACGGTTCACAGACCAGGTGTGCCCCTCGCGCACAGGCGGTATGCAGCAGGGGGTGCCCCGGCTCAGGGGGTGAGCACCACCTTGATCGCGCCGTCCCGCTTGGCCTGGAACATCGCGTAGGCCTCGGGCGCAGCGGTCAGCGGCAGCCGATGCGTGACGAAGTCGGACAGCCCGAGCGCGTCGTCGTCCTGTTCGAGCACCGGCAGGATCTCGGGCACCCACCGCTTCACGTGCGCCTGGCCCATGCGCACCTGGATGCCCTTGTCGAACAGGTCGAGCATGGGGATCGGGTCGGCGGCGCCGCCGTAGACGCCGCTGATCGACAGGGTGCCGCCCCGCCGCACCGCATCGATGGCGGTGCGCAGCGCCGCCAGCCGGTCGATGCCGGCCTTCTTCGCCATCGGCTCGCTCACCGCCTTGGGCAGGGCGGCCGCCGCCCGCTGCATCGCACCGGCGAGAGGGGCACCGTGGGCCTCCATGCCCACCGCGTCGATCACCGCATCGGGGCCCCGACCCCCCGTGAGGGCGCGCAGCACCTCGGCCACGTCGTCGACCTCCCGCGCGTCGACGGTCTCGACGCCGTGGCGCTCGGCCATGTCGAGGCGCTCGCGCACCAGGTCGACGCCGACCACCTGCTCGACGCCCCGGTGGCGGGCCACCCGGCAGGCCATCTGCCCGATCGGGCCCAGCCCGACGACGGCGAGCGACCCGCCCTCGGGCACGTCCGCGTGAGCGACCGCCTGCCAGGCCGTGGGGATGACGTCGGAGAGGAAGAGGAACCGCTCGTCGGGCGGGCCGTCGGGCACCTTGACCGGCCCGAAGTGGGCCTGGGGCACGCGCAGCAGGTCGGCCTGGGCGCCGGGGACGTGGCCGTACAGCTTGGTGTAGCCGAACAGCGCCGCACCCTTGTGGTGCTCGCGCACCTGGGTGGTCTCGCACTGGGCGTACAGCTGCCGGTCGCACATGAAGCACGAGCCGCACGAGATGTTGAAGGGGACGACGACGCGGTCGCCCGGAGCGATGCCGGTCACGTCGGCCCCCACGGCGACCACCCGACCCATCGGCTCGTGGCCGAGGATGTCGCCGGCCTCCATGAACGGCGCGAGGGGCCGGTACAGGTGCAGGTCCGATCCGCAGATCGCGGTCGAGGTGATCTCGATCAGGGCATCGGTCGGCTCCTCGATCGTGGGGTCGGGCACCGCCTCGACCCGGACGTCCTCGAACCCCTGCCATGTGACGGCGCGCACGACGGCCTCCTCGCACCGGGCGGGTCGCGAGGCGCCCGGCGTCGACAGCAGGCCTTCCCGCGCCGCGGGGGTGCTAACCGAGGCGGGCGTGCAACCGCTCGATGACCGTGCGGCACGTGGCGTCGCAGATCTGGACCGGACCGCCGGCGAAGTGGTGCAGCTCGGCGCGCGCCGAGCCGTCCACGAGGGTGGCGGTCCACACCGTGCCCGGCGGCTGATCGTCCTGGGGGGCGGGTCCGCCGACCCCGGTCACCGCCAGCCCGACGTCGGCGCGGAGCACCCGCGCCACCCCGACCACCATGTCGAGCGCGGCGTGCTCGCTCACCACCGGGCCGGGCCGCACGCCCAGCAGGTCGTGCTTGACCGCGGACGAGTAGGCGACGACACCGCCCCGCAACCAGTCGGAGGCGCCCGGGCCCCGGGCGAGCACCTCGGTGACGAGCCCGCCCGTCAGCGACTCGGCGATCGCGACGGTCAGGCCCCGGTCCTGCAACGTCGCCGCGAGCTCCTCGACCCGTCCCGCTGCCCACTCGCTCAGTGCTTCGTCGACCACGTGCCCTCCTCGGCGGCCACGGGCCCCTCATCGACCGTCGCCACGCGCGTCACCCCGGAGGCGGGGACGGCTGCTCGTCCACCGTGACGGCCCGGGCGAGGCGATCGACGAGCACGGCGTCGGGTGTGGCGCTGCCCTTGTGGACGGCGTTGGCGGCACCGGCCGCAGATGCCCGGCGCAGCAGCGCGCCGAGCTGCCGACCTTCGGCCAGGCCCGTGGCCAGCGCCGCGGTCATGGCGTCGCCGGAGCCCCGCGAGTCGACCGTCGACAGCTCCGGCACCGAGACCGAGAACCGCGCGCCGTCGACCACGGCCAGCGCCGGTGCGCTGCCCTGTGACACGATGACCGACCGGTGTCGGCCCCCGGCCTCGGCCAGGGCGTGGGCCTGCGACCACAACCAGCAGTCGTCGTCGCCGGCCTCGGCGGCGCCGGCCAGCTCGCCCCGAGCGATCTTGAGCCAGTCGACGCCGCCGGCGAGGGCGGCGTCGAGCTGCTCGCCGGACAGGTCGGCGACCGTGACCGTCCCCAGGCTCGCCAGGTCGGCGGTCAGACGCTGCATGAGCGACGCGTCGACGTGGTCGGCCCACGGCGACCCGGTGATCACGCAGACGTCGGCGTCGAGCGCAGCGGCCAGGGTGGCGCTGTAGAGGTCGTCGAGCTCGCGCTGGCCGAACGAACCGGGCGGCGCATCCCGGATGCACGTGCGCTCGCCTCCGGAGCGCTCCTCGACGTAGAACGCGATCGCCGCCCGTGTGTCGAGCGCCCGGAGCTCGTGCGGCTCGTGCTCGAGGAGGAGGCGCGCCACCCGGCCCGTGTCTCCCCCGAGTGGGACCACCAGCACCGCGTGGGCGCCGAGGGCGTCGATGGCGCGCGCCACCCAAGGGCCCTGCCCGCCGACGTTGAGGGCCACCTCCGGGCTGGACTCGCCCTGGGGGTACTCGAACGTGGCGACGAGCACGGGCGCGGGAGCGAACACGGCCACCCGACGGCGAGTGCCCCGGTCGCCGGCCTGGTCACCGGACCGCTGCCCCGGGCTGCGGTCGCCCTCGACGTCGTCGACCACCCGTCACCTCCGTCGGTCGTTGCCGGTGGTGTACCCGCCCGGCCACCGGCTCAACGGTTGGGAGCCCCCCGGGTCGACCGCCCGGGGCGATGTCAGACGGACGCCTTCTCGTCGGACTTCACCCGGCCACCCTTGCCGGACGCCGAACCGTCCTTCCTGCCGCCAGGTCGTTCACGGTCCGGGTCGCCGACGGCGCGCACGTAGTCGCTGAATCCGACGTCCTCCTCCTCGACGGTCACGGATCTCAGGTGCCGGCGGAACGTGGCCCGGGTCCTGATGGTCGCCTCGTCGGGGATGCCGTCGAGCGACGCGATGAACTGCCGCAGCTCGCCGAGGGTCATGGCGCGGGCCGCAGCGCGGCCGGTGATCGTGCGTTTCACCTCCCCATCCTCTCGCACTCGCCGGGCCGACGCGCAGGAGTGCGTCGTGGACGACGGCCGGTGCGGCAACCTGGTGGCGATGGCAACCGCCGCCGACGGGCACGAGAGCGATGCGATCGACCTCGACGCGCGGGTCGCGGCGATCTACGGCGGGCCCCTCGACGCCTTCGTGGCCGAGCGGAGCGCGCTCAGCCGCGAGCTGCGCCAGGCGGGACGGCGCGACGACGCCGCGCACGTCAAGAGCCTGAGGAAGCCCAAGCTCGTGGCCTGGGCGCTCGACGCCGGCCGGGCCGCGGATCCCGGCGCGACCGCCGGGCTCGCCGCCGCGGTCGACGAGGTCGCCGACGCCCAGACGAACGGCGGCGACGTGCGCGGCGCGCTCTCGCGGTTGCGAACGGCCGAGCTGGCCGTCGTGTCCGCCGCCGAGCACGCGGCCCGTGACCACGGCCGTCCCCTCGACCGCGCCGCCCTGGCATCGGCGCTGCGGGCCGTCGTCGGCGACCCCGACGCGCTGGGTGCCCTGCAGGCCGGTCGCCTGGTCGACGCCGGCCCGAGCGGCGGCGCCGCCCCCGGGGCCTCCGGGACGGCCGCGCCGGGCGTCGCGACGGCTCGGCCCGGCCGGGAACGCCCGGCCCGGGGCAGCACGGGCGACGTCCCGGCGCCGCCCGACGACCATGCCCTCGTCGCGGCACGTCGTGCCGTGGACGAGGCCGAGAGGTCGGCCGCCGACGCCGACCGCGCTGCGGCGGAGGCTGCAGCAGCGGCGGAGGCCGCCCACACGGCTGCCGAGAGGGCCGAGGACGAGGCCGCGGCGGCCCGGCGTCGGGCCGACGCGGCCGTGGGCGAGGCGCAGCGCACCCGCGCCGAGGCCGAGGCCCGGGCTGCCGAGCAGGAGGCGGCGGCCACTGCGCTCGCCGCCGCGCAGGCGGACCTGCGCGACCTCGACGGGTGACCCGAAGGACGGGCCGGGGCGACGCGTGGCACGCCCCTGACGCGCGCCGGCGGCGGGGATGCCCGCCCGTGACCACGGGTACGCTGCCGCAGATGTCATCCGGTGGTGCAACGCAGAGCGACACCGAACGACTCCGCCGCATCGAGTCGATCACCGACGCCGCCCTGACGCACCTGGACGTGCAGGACCTGCTCGACGAGATCGTCGAGCGAGTCCGCGAGATCCTCGCCGCCGACACGGCGGCGGTGCTGCTGCACGACGAGACGACCGACGATCTGGTCGCCACCGCGGCCAGCGGCATGGAGCAGGAGGTGCGCCAGGCCGTCCGCATCCCCGTGGGCCGGGGGTTCGCGGGCCGCGTCGCCGCAGCCCAGGCGCCGGTGGTCATCGACGCCGTGGAGCACTCCGACCTCTACAGCTCGGTGCTCCGGCGTCGGGGGGTGCGCTCGCTCGCCGGCGTGCCCCTCGTCAGCGACGGCCGCGTCACCGGCGTGATCCACGTCGGATCGTTGACACCGCGGCACTTCGATGCCCACGACGTCGATCTCCTGCGGACCGTGGCCGACAAGGCGGCCCTGGCGATAGAGGCCCGCCGCACCAACGTCGAGCGGGCGGCCGCGGCCGCCCTGCAGCGCAGCCTGATCCCGTCCCAGCTGCCGGTCATCCCCGGGCTCGACATGGCCGCCCGCTACCTGCCCGCCGGCGCCGGCGGGGTCGGCGGCGACTGGTACGACGTCTTCTGCCTGCCCTCGGGTCGCGTCGGGGTGGTGATGGGCGACGTCATCGGCCGCGGTCTCACCGCCGCCGTCGTCATGGGCCGCCTGCGCAGTGCGCTGCGCGCCTACGCCCTCGACACCCCGCACCCCGGCGAGGTCCTCGAGCGGCTCGACCGCAAGCTCCAGCACTTCGAGACCGGACAGATGACCACCGTCCTGTACTGCGTCATCAACGCCTCGCTGACCGCGCTCGAGGTCTCCACCGCCGGCCACCCGCTGCCGATGCTCACGGTCCCGGGGGCCGAGACCGTGACGGTCGACGCCGCCATCGATCCACCATTGGGCGTCGACATCGGCGTGCGGCGGCGCACCACGGTCGTCGACCTGCCGCGGGGGGCGTCGCTCGCCTTCTTCACCGACGGGCTGATCGAACGGCGCGACGAGCCCCTCGACCGGCGCCTCGACAAGCTGCGCGCCTCGCTGAGCGCCGAACCTGCCGAGACGAGCTGCGCCGCCGCCATCGACACGATGCTCGGGGACGACGACCTCGCCGACGACGTGGCCCTGCTGGTGGTCCGCTGCGAAGACCCCACGGGCAGTCCCCCGCTCCACATCGAGGTGCCCGCGGTGCCCACCGCGCTCGGGCGCGTCCGGGCTGCTCTGCGCCACTGGCTGTCGAACCTGGGCGTCGGCGACTCCAACGCCTTCAACATCCTGCTCGCAGTGGGCGAGGCTGCGGCCAACGCCGTGTCCCACGCCTACGGCCCGGGTGGAGGCACGATCGACGTCGATGTGGCGCGCACCGGTGACAGCGTCGTCGCCACGGTCCGGGACCGCGGCCGCTGGCGGGCGCCCCGGGGCGAGAACCGTGGCCGAGGCATGGGCATCATGGAGAACTGCGCGAGCGAGGTGGCGGTGGACCGGACGGATGCCGGCACCGAGGTGCGGCTGCGCTTCGACATCGACAAGGCATCGTCGTGAACGAGGCCCGCGTCGACGCGCACCTCGACGGGGACACGGTGCAGGTCGCGCTCGCCGGTGACGTCGACCTCTCCAACGCCCACCTCGTGCGGGCCGAGCTCGACGCGGCCATCCCCAACCACGTCGTCGGCGTCGACCTCGACCTCGGTGCCGTCACCTACATCGACAGCTCCGGGCTTCAGGTCCTCTTCGCGCTGTCGGTCCAGCTGCGCCGGCTGCAGATCGAGCTGCTCATCACGGCACCGCCCCGATCGCCGGCACGTCACGCCATCGAGATGGCGGGCATGACCTCCATCGCCCGCATCGCCCCGTGACCGCAGCGTCACCGGGGCGCCGCCGCCCCGGTGACCGTGACCGGCTGCCGGTCACCTACATCCTGCCGCTCCGCCGCGACCCGGTCGCCCCGGCGACGCCGGCCTCTCGCACCGTGGCGAGCGCCGAGCTGGACGACCTCACCTGCTACCTGCACGCGGTGGCCGGTTGGGTCGACGACCCGATCGTCGTCGACGGATCGCCCCCGGCGACGTTCGCCGAGCACGATCGTCTGTGGCGCAGGGTCGTGCGCCACCTCGCTCCCGACCGCACGATCGCCGACCCACCCGACAAGGTCTCCGGGGTGGTCACCGGCGCCCGCCGGGCCCGCCATGTCGTCGTCGTCGTCGCCGACGACGACGTCCGCTGGTCGCGCGGGCAGCTCGCCGACGCGCTGGAGCGCATGACCGAGACCGGGGCCGACCTGCTGCGGCCGCAGAACCGCTTCGACCCCGCCCCCTGGCACGCCCGCTGGGACACCGGGCGCACGTTGGTCAACCGGGCCGTAGGCGGTGACTGGCCCGGAACGATCGTCGTGCGGCGCGACGCGGTGGCCGCAGGCTACGGCTACGGCGTCATGTTCGAGAACCTGGACCTCCATCGCACCGTGCGCGCCCGCGGCGGCCGCACGGCGCTCGCCCGCGACCTCGTCGTGGTCCGCCGGCCACCCTCGTTCGGCGGGTTCGCCCACCAGCGCGTCCGCCAGGCCTACGACGAGATCGCCCGCCCGTGGCGGATGGCGTGGCAGCTCGCGATCGTGCCGCTGGCCGTCGTCGGCGGCCGCAACGCGATCGCGCTCATGGCCGCCGCCGCGGTGGCCACCGCCGAGGTCGGGCGCCGCCGGGGCGGCCGTCAGGGCTTCCCCCCGACGGGGCCTCTCTGGGCACCCGCCTGGCTCGCCGAGCGGGGCGTGTGCGCCTGGCTGGCCCTGGGCGCCCGGGCGCGCGGAGGTGTCCGCTATCGGGCCCGCCGTGTACGGGTGGCGGCCACGCCCGTCCGGGCGATCACCGTGCGCCCACCCGCGCCGGGCGGGTAGGCCCGGGGAGCGCCCAGCAGCTACAAACGTCGAGGGCGCGTCGCCACCGCACCCTCGCTCGACCGCCCGCCGTCACGCTCAGCCTGGGGGACCACCACATGCCCGACGCCATCACCGACGAAGGGGTCGCCCGCCTACGCCGGCGCATCGGGGTGGCGCGCCCGCACAGCGCGCCGCCCCACTACCTGTCCCCCAACGAGGATGCGTTCCGCCACGTGGCCGAGGCCTACGGCGACGACAACCCGCTGTGGTGCGACCCGTCCTATGGGGCCACGACCCGCTGGGGCGGTCCGATCGCTCCCCCGCACCTCGTCGGCGGCGACACGATGGTCGGCGAGGACGAGGTCACCCACCTCGAGGGCGACACCCGTGAGCTGATGAAGGGCGACCCGCTGGGCGGCGTCCACGCCTTCTACTCGGGCTCGCGGCGCGAGTGGTGGAACCCGCTGCGTCCCGGCACCCGCGTCGTGCGGCGCAACGCCCTGGTCGGCGTCCACGACAAGGTCGGCGAGTTCGCCGGGCGGGCGGTGCACGAGTGGTTCGGCGAGGTCTTCTCGGCCGCCGGCGGGCCGGTCCTCTCGGGCCAGTACCGGCTGATGATCCGTGCCGAGCGCGACAAGGCGGTCGAGCGCAAGCGCAACGACGAGATCGCGATCGCCCCGTACACCGACGACGAGTTGGCCGCCATCGACGAAGCCCTCGCCGGCGAGCGTGACCGCCGGCGCGGAGCCGAGCCCCGCTGGTGGGAGGACGTCGACGAGGGCGACGAGATGAGCCCCCTGGTCAAGGGTCCGCTGCGGGTCACCGACATGATCGTGTGGCACACCGGCGTCGGCATGGGCCTGTACGGGGTGAAGGCCCTGCGCCAGGCCTACGACCAGCGGCGCCGCATGCCCCGCTTCTTCAAGCCCGACGCGCTGAACATCCCCGACGTCCACCAGCGCCTGCACTGGGACCCGGAGTGGGCGCGGCAGGCCGGCAACCCCACGAGCTACGACTACGGGCGCATGCGCGAGACGTGGCTGATCCACCTGTGCACCGACTGGATGGGCGACGCCGCCTGGCTGTGGCGGCTCGACTGCCAGTTCCGCAAGTTCAACTACGTGGGCGACACGCACTGGATGCGGGGCACCGTCGCCCGCAAGTACCTCGCGGAGGGCGATCGGCCCGCCGTCGACGTCGACATCTGGGGCGAGAACCAGCGGGGCGAGACCACGACGCCTGGGCACGCCACGATCCTGCTGCCGTCCCGCAAGCACGGCGAGGTGCGCCTGCCCGACCCGCCGGGCGGCGCCACCACCTGCCAGCAGACGCTCGATGCGCTCGCGGCGCGGTTCGCCGCCGAGGAGGACCGGTGAAGCCGTACCCCGAGATCCCGGAGGGCCTGGTCGTCGAGCACGACGGCCCCGTGCTGCGGGTGCGCCTCGACCGGCCCGAGCGCCGCAACAGCCTGACCGACCCCATCGTGTACGCCCTGGTCGACGTGATCGACGCCGCCGGCGGCGACGAAGCGGTGCGCGTCGTGCACCTCACCGGCACCGGCGATCACTTCTGCTCCGGGTTCGACCTCGGTGGGCGGGCCCCGGGCCCCGACAGGCCCCGCGTCGGATCGATCCACCGCCGGATGCACGCCCACGTCAACCGGCTCATCCCGGCCATGCTCACCACCCAGACGCCCATCGTCTGCACGGCGCCGGGCTGGATCATCGGTCTCGGCCTCGACCTGGCGCTCGCCGCCGACTTCACCATCGTCGCCGACGACGCCCGGCTGTGGGCCCCGTTCACCACGTTCGGGTTCACCCCCGACAGCGGCGCCTCATGGCTGATCCCCCGCCTCGCCGGCGTGGCCAGGGCCAAGGAGATGCTCATGCTGGGCACCAAGGTGTCGGGCGCCGATGCGGCGGCGTGGGGGCTGGTGCACCGGGCCGTGCCGGCCACCGAACTGGCCGCGGCCAGCGACGAGCTCGTCGCCCGCCTGGCGGCGGCGCCGACGGTTGCGCTCGGGCTCACCAAGCTGCTCGTGCACCGGGGCCTGACCGCCGACCTCGACCGCCACCTGGCGGACGAGGCCTGGGCGATGGAGGTGTCCAGCCGCTCCGACGACTTCAAGGAATACGGCCGGGCGACGCGCGAGAAGCGCGACCCTGACTTCCGCGGCCGCTGACCGTCGGCTGGTGCTACCGCCGGCGATAGACGTCGCTTCGGTGGTCGATCCGAACCACGATGATCTCGTGTCGGTCGTCGTCGAGTCGGTAGACGACGCGGTAGGACCCCCGACGCGCGGACCAGTAGCCCGAGAGCCTCCGCTGCAGGGGTTTGCCGACGACCGTTGGCGCCTCGATGAGCGGTCCGAGCATGAACTCGCCGACCGCCGCTGCGACACCGTCGGTCAGCCGGGCCAATGATCGCTCCTCGGGAGCGGCCATGACCAGCGCCCAGGGCATCAGCGCTCGAGGTACTTGGCGCGCAGCTCAGCTGCAGTCATGACGTCGCCGGCCTCGACGGCAGCTTCGGCCCTGCGGATGTCGCGCATCGCCTTGGAGTC
>JAFGPU010000529.1 GCA_016936035.1 Acidimicrobiales bacterium | reverse complement strand
TGTGGGACACCCGCCTGATCGCCGAGGGCGTCGACGTGCTCCAGGCGGCCCTCGCCCGTGATCGCCTGGGCGAGTTCCAGGCCCAGGCCGCCGTCGCCGCGCTCCACGCAGATGCCCGGACGGCCGAGGAGACCGACTGGGTGCAGATCGTCGAGTGGTACGACGAACTGGTGCGTCTCACCGGCAGCCCGGTGGCCCGCCTCAACCGGGCCGTCGCGGTCGGCGAGGCCGACGGCCCGCGGGCCGGCCTGGCCGCCCTGGCCGAGCTCGACCCGGCCCTGCCCCGCTACGCCGCCGTCGCCGCGTACCTCCACGAGCGTGACGGCGACCCCGTGACCGCGGCGCGGCTCTACGCCGAGGCCGCCCGCTCGGCCCCGAGCCTGCCCGAACGCGACCACCTCACGCGCCAGGCCGCGCGGCTCAACGCCCAGCTGCGCAGGTGAACCGGCTCCCAGGTGGCGACGTGGGCGCCGGTCTGGGAACCTGAACGTCATGACCGCAGCAGTCGTGCTCGCCCACCAGGGCGGCTGGGACGAGGTGCTCATGGTGCTCGTGCCCATCGTCCTCTTCGGCGTGCTGCTGGTGGTGGCCAACAAGCGGGCCGCCCGACTCGAGGACCAGCGCGACGCGGACCCCGACCGGGGCCCCGCGCCCCGGTGACCGCCGGCGGGGTCGACGGGGTCGTCGCCGTGGTGTCCGGTTAGCATCCTGTCGATGACCCGTACACGGCCTGGGGTCGCCGCCGTGGTCGTGTCGCTGCTGGTGCTGGGCACCGCCTGCTCGACACCCGACGAGCCCGACCTCTCCCTCCCGAGCAACACCACCCGCTCGGGTGACGAAGCAGGCAGCGCCGGGGAGGGCGGCGCCGACGAGGGCGCTGCCGAAGAGGGCGAGGCCGACGACCCGCTCGCCGGGGAGACCTACCACGTCGCCCAAGCGGTCGACGCCGAGCTGGTGGTGCGCACGTCTGCTCAGGAGGGTGCGAACGAGCTGGTCACGCTGTCGGCCGACGACCAGCTGAGCGGCAAGGTCATCTGCCTGGTGGAGCAGCAGGTGGGCAACTGGGTCGAGGTGCACCTGCCCTCGGGCCCCGACGGACGCAAGGGATGGGTCGACCGCGACCACGTCGCTCTCAGCCGACACCGCTTCCGCATCGAGATCTCCCGGGCCGAGCACGAGCTGACCGTCTACATCGGCCAGGTCGTCGCCCTGACGACCCCGGTCTCCCTCGGGCCCGATGCCCCGGCCGAGGGCGACGAGCGGTTCATCAAGGAGCTGGTGCAGCAGCCTCCCGCCACCGGGACCTACCGCACCTACGCCTACGGGCTGTCCGGTTCCGACCACGACCGCGACGACTTCACCGCGGGCTCCGGGGTGGTGGCGATCCACGGCGCCGCCGATCCCGCCGCGCTCGGCGGCGACGTGCCCACCGGCGCCGTCGGCATCGCAGGCGACGTCCTCACCCGCCTGGTCGACACCATCGGCCTGCCCCTGGGCACCCCCGTCGAGTTCGTCGAGTAGCGCCGGCGGACGGTCTCAGAGCGCCGTGAGCCAGTCGCGCACGATCGCGGCCACCTGGTCGTCGGCGCCCTTGAGCTCGTGGCGGCCGCCGTCGACCCACGCGTGGGTGACGGGCCCGGCGATGGCGGCGGTGTGCGACTCGAGCTCGTCGGGCGTGCCGAACGGGTCGCGGGTGCCCGACACGAACAGGCACGGCACGTCGATGGCGGGGAAGTGGTCGATGCGGAGCTTGTCGGGCTTGCCCGGCGGATGCAGCGGGTAGGCGACCAGCACCAGCGCCGCGGCCGGCAGGCCCTCGGCCACCGCCATCGAGCACATGCGACCGCCCATCGACCGGCCGCCGAGGGCCACCGCCGACGGGGCGATGCCGGCCGATCGGGCCAGGGCCTCGGCCTCGTCGCGCACGCAGGCGATGAGCTTGGGTGCCCGGTCGGGCGCCTTGCGACCCGCCCGCCGGTACGGGAAGTCGGCCCGCACCACCGGCAGCCGATCGCCGGTGGGGGCCGATGCGTCCGCGACCGCCGTCTCGATGGCCACGAGCGAGGGGTGGTCGCAGCCGGTGCCCGCCCCCGGGAACAGCAGGAGGCCGCCGACACGCAGGGTCGACGACGTCATCCGGCCAGCAGGATGCGGCGGGCCTCGCTGAGCTCGGCCAGCCGGTCGGCCGCCTCGGCGCGGTCGCCGCCGTGGTCGGGATGGGCGGCCCGCACCAGGTCACGGAACTGCCGCTGGATGGTCCGGCGACCGGGCCCCGACGGCGCCGCGGCCAGGTCGAGCACGCCCAGCGCCCACCCGACCGGGTCGCGGTGGGCATCGACCGACCACTCGTGGTGGCGGGCGAGGCCGGACAGGTGGGCGACCAGGGAGCCGTCGATGTCGCCCGTCCACCGCATCGCCTTGCGGATGGCCTCCATGACCCGGCTGCGGGGGCCGATGGGCATCTCGCCGGCGGCGTAGACAGCCGCCAGGATGTGATGGGCCGGCGCGCCCTTGCGGTCGATCTCGAAGGACAGCTCCTCGCCGTCGCCGCGCAGCCGGTGCACGCTGCGCTGCAGGCCCACCCGATCGGTCTGCAGGCGGTGGCGCAGGCGGGG
>JAFGPU010000528.1 GCA_016936035.1 Acidimicrobiales bacterium | reverse complement strand
TGGCCGGTGGACGCCCGGACCGTGTCGACGCCTGGCCCCAACACGGCGTGGGCCTCGTCGAGCACCAGCAGCGCCCGGTGGGGGGCGCAGGCCTCGACCAGCGCTTCGACGTCGGCCACGTCGCCGTCCATCGAGAACGCGCTGTCGGTCACCACCAGCGCCGGGCCCCGTGCCCCGGCCTCCACCTCGACCAGCTGCTTGGCCAGGTGGTCGAGGTCGGCGTGGCGATAGACCCGCACCGCGGCCCGGGCGAGGCGGGCGCCGTCGACGATCGACGCGTGGTTGAGCTCGTCGGACACGATGGTCACCTCGGGCCCGCCCAGGGTGGCGAGCAGGCCGAGGTTGGCGGCGAAGCCGGTGGGGAACAGCAACGCGGCCTCGGCTCCCTTCCAGGCGGCGAGCTCGGCCTCGAGCTCGGCGTGCAGCGGCCGCGACCCCACCACGAGCCGGGACGCTCCCGTGCCCGCCCCCCAGCGGTCGAGCGCGGCGTGGGCGGCCGCGACGACGTCCGGGTGGTGGGTCAACCCCAGGTAGTCGTTCGAGGCGAAGGTCACGACCGGGCGGCCGTCGAGCACACCGGTGACCGGCCCCGTGGTGACCAGGTCGCGGGTGACCCGCCAGCGCCCGGCGGCGCGGATGCCGGCGAGCTCGCGTTCGACCCGCCGGTCCCAGGCGCCGGTCACCCCATCGGTCCTTCGGACCCGGCCACCTCAACGACCGCGGCGGCCAGCGTGTCGACGATGCGCTCGACCTCGTCGTCGGTGACGGTCAGCGGGGGCATCAGCACCACCACGTCGCCGAGCGGCCGCAGCAGCACGCCCCGGCGCACCGCCGCCGCGCACACGCGGCGGCCCCAGCGCAGGCCGTCCGCCGGCGGCGCCAGCTCGACGCCGCCCATGAGGCCGCAGAGGCGCACGTCGGCCACCGCGCCGAGCGGCGCCAGCCTCTCGGCCGCCAGCCGGGCCAGCGTGGCGGCCCGGGCGCGGACGTTGGCCAGCACCTGCCGCTCGTCGACGAGCTGCAGGTGACGCAGCGCCACCGCGGCGGCCAGCGCGTTCCCGCTGAACGAGTGCCCGTGGTAGAAGGTGCGCTCCGACAGGTCGGGTCCGAGGAAGGCCTGGTAGACGCGGTCGGCGGCCACGGTGGCCGACATCGGCAGGTAGCCACCGGTCAGGCCCTTGCCGATGGCCATCAGGTCGGGGCGCAGGCCGCACTGCTCGCTGGCGAACAGCGTGCCCGTGCGCCCGAACCCGGTGGCCACCTCGTCGCAGATCAGCAGCACGTCGTGGCGGCGGCAGGCCTCGACCAGCGGCCCGTAGGCGCCCGGATCGGCCACGAGCATGCCCGCCGCCCCCTGGACGAGCGGTTCGAGCACGACCGCCGCCAGGCGTGCGCCGTGCTCGTCGACCAGGCGGACGGCGACGGCGAGGGCGTCGGGGTCGTCGTAGCCGGGTGCACGCACGACGGCGCTGCCCGCGGCCGGCGCGGACGCGCCGAACCGCAGCGGATCGAACAGGTCGGTGCCGAAGCCGCCGGCGCCGAGCGACAGCGAGCCCACCGTGTCGCCGTGGTAGGCGTGACCGAGCGTCAGGTACCCCGAGCGGCCGGTGACCCCCCGGTTGACCCAGTACTGGAAGGCGATCTTCAGCGCCTGCTCGACGGCGGCGGCGCCGTCGGAGGCGAACAGGAAGTGCGGGCGGTCGACGGGCACGACGGCGGCCAGGGCCTCGGCCAGCTCGATGACCGTGCGGTTGCCGTTGCCGAGCAGGGTCGAGTGGGCGATGCGGTCGATCTGGTCGCGCACCGCCTGGTCGAGCTCGGGAACCCGGTGGCCGAGCGTGGTGACCCACAGCGACGAGATGGCGTCGAGGTAGCGGCGGCCCTCGACGTCGATGACCTCGTGCCCCTCCCCCGCCTCGACGATGATCGGCTCGTTGTCGAGGTAGCTCGCCATCTGCGTGAACCCGTGCCACACCACCGCGGCATCGCGCTCACCCCACGACCGGGCGTCGACCATGACCGGCCAGCGTGACAGCACGGACGGGGCGGGAGCGAATCTGCCCCGTGGCGGCGACGCCGAGACGGGCGGTCACGGCCGGCCGGTACACTGGTGGAGCTACTTGACAAGGGGCTGATCGGTTTCGACGTCGAGACCGGAAGTCGAATCGTGCGACCGGAGTTGCTCAGACTCCTTAAACGGGGCACCAACACAACTGCCGAAAACGAGCAGTACGCACTCGCCGCCTGATCTAGTCAGGTGATACGAGCGCTATAGCGACCAGCAATGGCACGCGGGGCCTGATCACCGCAGCCTGGCAACAGAAGCGGTGGTTGACAGCGGGAAAGACTGCTGACGGCGTGAAAGACCGCTGACCCCAGGGAAAGACCTGGCGGCGGCCCTCTCGCAGGGCCAACCGACCCGGCGGCGCGGCAGCCGTGAAGCCGCAACTCGCGGGAATGGTCGTAGCGCGGTCTTCAACCGCTCGGCGGACGGGGGTTCGATTCCCCCCAGCTCCACTTCAACGCCGCGTTCCGTCCGCCCTCAGCACGGCGCTGAGATGGCGACCCGCATCAGCTGCCGTCTGCTGCGCGCGTCGAGCGGACGGCGCGTCGCAGGCGGCCGAGCGCGTCGCTCGGGAACGGATGCTCGACCCACCGGCGCTCATAGTCCGCTGCGCCGAGATCATCGAGCAGTTCCTGCACCGCCGAGAGGATCGCCCGCGCCACCCGTAGCGGGTCCTGGCGCGTGCTGAACACCAGCCGCCCCTGCTCATCTGGCTGGTCGCCCCAGAGGTCGTCGTAAGCACGGATCTCGATCTGCAGGTGGTCGCCGGCTCGGCGGAGGATCCACCGGTACTCACCGGGCTCCTCGTCCCACGAGCAACGGGCCTCCGGCACACCCTCGACCACGACGGCGACTGCCTCGACGAGGCATCGGAGGGCATCCGAGAGATACGAGGCGGTCACGATGGCGTCGCCGTGCTCGTCCGCGATGCGCGCCTCCGACCAGCCGGGACCCGTGAGCCTGTACGCGAACTCGAACACGGTCCCAGTGTTGCCGTCGGCACCGCGAGCGCGGGCGGCGGGGTCGAGCGCGATCTTCGCGCTCGACGGTGACCTGCAGCCTCCGGGTTGGTCAGCCGGGGGTGTCGGGCGCCCGGCTAGCGTGCCCGCCCTATGGGCGATCCGGGGGAGCCGGCGGACGGCACGACGAGTTCCGAGGGCGAAGGCCAGGGCGAGGTCGAAGACGTCGCGGCAGAGCAAGGTCAGGCCGATGACAGCCCGGGGCCGAGTGGCGCCCCCGCTGCCCCGGACAGCGGTCCTGCGGCCGAGACGGCCGCCGTGCAGGGGTTCTGGTGGCGTCGTCGCCGGGTGGTGCTCGGGCTCGGGGCAGCGACCGTCGTCGCGATCGTGATCGTGGCCGGCGGGGTTGCGGCCGGATCCGGCTCGGGCGACGACCGCTCCTCGCCACCAGGCGACACCACCAGGTCGACGTCGGCCTCGACGACCACGACGACGACGGAAACGACGACCACCTCCACCACGACGTCGACCAGCACGACCACGACGACCACGCCACCGCCGACGGAACCTGCTCCCCCGCCGGTCGCCGAACCGAACCACGAGCCCGCGGGTGAGCCGGCGACGGACGACGGGGTGATGACCCCGATCACCGAACCGAGCCACACCGTGCCGGTCTGCGGGCTCGGTCCGTGGGGCGAGAGCCAGAGCTTGGGGACCGTTCCTGGACCTCCCGAGGAGGCGAAGCTGATCAGCGGACCGAGCTGGAACTGCGCCAACGCAGCCACCGGCTGCCGGGTCTCGATCAGCACCACCTGGAGCGACGGAGTCACAGCGTCGGACAGTCGAACCCTCACAGCCCCCGGCACCTACACGCTCAACGACGGCCGAGGCACCACGGCCTCGTTCTCGGTCACACCAGATCTCATCTGCGTGTTCAACAGCGCGGACTACAGCAACACCTGGCCCTCGGACTTCTGAGCCACCCTCCGCACGATCCGGCTGGGCGTGCCCTCGTGTGCCGGCGTCGTCGAGCACCGCCCGCAGGACATGGCCGCCAGCAACGCGGGTGGCCGCCTGGGCGTAGGCGCGCGCGACGCGACGTGGTCGCCATCGCCACCAGCACCTCGGTTGGCCCCCATGTACCACTCACGGGCCGGGGAACGCTGCCTTGAAGCCGTGGCACAGCTCCGGGAGCCCGACCGTCTCGATGGTGGCCGGTCGGCCGAGCAGCAGGGCGAGCAGCGCCGCTCGGGTGCCAGTGAGGCGGCAGTCGGAGGACCGCTGCTGCGAGACCTCGCCCACGATGATGTCGTTGCCGTCGGCCTGCACCAACCAGCTCGTGTCCCCGTCGGTGAGCACCCATGAACCGTTGAGGCCCCGATCGGCATCCGGCCGTCGGCGCAGCAGGCCGAGCCAGGCCAGGCGCAGCGGGAGCATCGTGTCGACGAACTCGTCGCTCCACCGGTCGAGGCCGGCCAGCCCGAGATCGGCCCCGTGCACCTCGACCTCGGTGAGCCGGAGAGCGAGGAAGCGGCTCAGGGCGAACTCGCCGAACTCGCCGTCGACGACACGCCGGTCCCAGTCCGACGCGGACAGGCCACGCCAGCGTGCGCTCAGATCGAGGGCGGTCGACTCCAACGAATCGACGAGCTCACCCACGGTCTCGCCCGGTCGGAGCCGGAGCGTTCCAGGGCGCACCTTGTCCCTGCCGCCTGGGTACATGTCCTCCGCACGACCCGACAGGTGCGCGTCGGTCATGCGGTGCATCGCCTCGGCGACATAGCGCAGATGGGCGAGAACCGTCACCCGGCACCACCCCGGCAACGACGACGGCTCCTCGAGGACGTCGGCGTGATCCCGGACCGCGGCCGTGAGCCGCGCCGTGGCGCGATCGAGGAGCTCGAGCGCCTCCCGGGCACTCGTCCCGGCGAGGTCGGTGGGGAGAGGTCGGATCCGGGTGAGCTCGGCGAGCCGACGTTGCGGTTCGTCGACGGCATCGTTGTCGTCGGCGAGGAACACCGCCATCGCCTCGGCCTCGTCGATGTCGAGGGCGCGCCATGCCGCCAGGTTGGGGTGCTCGTAGTCGGCACACGCCTCGGCCGGGGCAAGCAGCTCGATCGCCCGGCGGAGCTGGTCGCGGGTGAGCGGATGCGTGGCATTGCCTGAGCGGTATCCGCACACGCTGGACATGACCAGCCCGGGCAGGCCATGCGCGCCGACGTTCACGACGGGGAACGCGACACCGTCGCCGGTGAGCCCCCCGACGGCGTAGGCCGCCGGCGGCTGCCAGCCCGGCATCCCGGCGAGGAACCGGGCCGCCGCCGAGGTGAGGTCAGCGCGTGTCGTCCATCTGTGCGTCGACCCCACGACCGGAGTATGCCGACTGCTCACCGCCGACGCCTGCCTACGGCGCGACGCCGGGCGTCGGTGGCCGCGTACCGTTGGTGGATGACCAGTGGGTCGAAGGTGGACGTGGTGATGGCGAACGCCTGGCCACCACAGGTCGTCGAGCGCGTCGGGTCGTGGCGGTACCGGTGGGCGGGCGGCGTCACCCGTCGAGCCAACTCCGTGCTGGCCGTCGGCGACGCTGGTCCCATCGACGGGTTGATCGACCGGGCCGAGCGCTTCTACCGCGAGCGCCACGCCCGACCGCGGTTCCAGGTCTCCTGCGCGTCCGCTCCCGGAGCTCTCGCCGGGACTCTGCGGGATCGTGGCTACCGGGAATCGGGTCGGACGCTCGTGCAGCTCGCCGACCCCGGCGACGTGGCCCGCCGCGCTCCATCGGCCGCTCACCTCGCGCATCGCGTCGACGCCCATCCGACCGGTGCGTGGTTCGACACCTATTGGTCGGTCGAGTCCATTCGCGGACGCGGCCTGGACGACGCCGCGGTCTGTCGTGACGTGCTCCTCCGCCCAGACCTCCCGGCCGCGTTCGTCGCGGTTCTCGACCGCAGCGAGGTGGTCGGTGTCGGCCAGGTCGTCGTCGAGGACGGCTGGGCCGGGGTGCAGTGCATGGCCACACCGCCGCCCCATCGTCGTCGTGGGGTCGCATCGACGGTTCTACACGCGCTCGCCCTGCAGGCGCCGGCGCTCGGTGCCGACCGGATGTATCTGGCGGTCATGGCCGACAACGTCGGGGCACGCAAGGTGTACGACCGGGCCGGCTTCACGACCGCGTACGACTACAGCTACTTCGCCGCACCCCGGCTCCTTGCGCGCCATCCGACGGGTCGTTAGCTTCTGGACACATGTCCAGTCAGGCGTCTGGCCCAGCGCAGCTGGTGACCGAGCCGACGCGCCGCACGCTGTCGGTCCGGCAAGCCCGGACCGTGCTTCGCCTCACCGCCGCGGCGGTCGACGAGGTGCGGGCCGTCGGCTACGACGGGCTCACCGTGCGGGGCGTCGCCAAGCGCGCCGGGGTGGCCGCAGCGACCGCCTACACGTACTTCACCTCGAAGGAGCACCTCGTCACCGAGGTGTTCTGGCGACGCCTGGAGGCGCAGCCCGAGACGCCCATCGACCGCCGGCACTCCGCCACAGCACGCGTCAGCGCCACGCTGTCGGACGTCGCTCTGCTGGTCGCCGACGAGCCCGAGCTCGCGGCTGCGTGCTCGATCGCGATGCTCGCGCCCGACCCGGACGTCAAGCTCCTCAGGGACCGCATCGGCGTCGAGATGCGCCGCCGCCTGCGGCTCGCCCTCGGCGACGACACCGACTCGGCCGTGCTGCGGTCGATCGAGCTCACCGTCACCGGCGGGCTCGTCCAGGCCGGCATGGGCCACCTCTCCTACCGTGACCTCCCCGACCGGCTGACCGAGGCCGCAGCACTGGTCCTGGCCGGTGCCCGATGATCGCCGGCGGGACCGTCGACCGTCACGAGCCCGGCGCACCGAACTCGAGTGGAGGTGCCAGCTCATGACCACGCCCGCTCCAGGCACCGTCTTCCCCTCTGACCTGCATGATCTGACCCCGGCGGTCCTCGGCGCTGCGCTGTCCGAGTGGCGCCCAGGCGTCGCGGTCGAGCGCGTCGACATCGTCGCGGCGAAGCGTTGCGGTGATGGCATCGCCTCCACGGCCGATCGGGTCGTGCTCGACCTGTCCTACGCCCCCGGGACCAGCGCAGGCCTGCCCAGGCGGTTGATGCTGAAGACCATGCTGGCCTCGCCCCACGCACCCGCGGCGATGTACGAGAACGAGGTGCGCTTCTACCGCGAGCTCCGCAGCGACCTCGACATCGAGACCCCGGCGGCGTTCGCCAGCAGCTTCGACCCGGCCACGGGGCGGTTCGGGCTGCTGCTCGAAGACCTCGAAGCCCGCAACGCCCGGTTCCCGTCGGCGCTCGATCCGGTCGGCGTCGACGAGGTGCGGTCGATCCTCGGTCACCTCGCCACCCTGCACGCCCAGTTCTGGGACAGCCCCCGTTTCGCCGGCGACCTCGCGTGGCTGGCGACACCGACGAGCGGCGGCATGTTCGAGGTCTTCGACCAGATCGGTCTCGAACTCATCGAGGACCAGGTCGGCCGGCACCCGTTCAAGCAGGAGATCATCGCGCCGCTCGGTCGAAGCGTGGCAGATATGTGGGACCTGTTGTGGAGGGTGCAAGCGCGGCACGGTGAGGCGCCGACCACGTTGCTGCACGGCGATCCGCACATCGGCAACACCTACCTGCTCCCCGGAGCAGGCGGCGGACTGTTGGACTGGCAGCTGATGATGCGCGGACGCTGGGTCCATGACGTGACCTACCTGCTCGTCACATCGCTCGACCCCGAGACCCGACGGATCCAGCAACGTGACCTCCTCGGCGGGTACCTCGATCGGCTGGCCGAGGCCGGGGTCACCGGGGTGCCCTCGGAAGCCGAGGCGTTCGAGCAGTACCGGGCGGCGGCGCTGTGGGGTCTCGTCATCGGGTGGCTGATCTGCCCGCCGGAGAACTACGGCCGACGGATCACGGCCGCGAACATCTCGCGCACGGTGGCCGCGGTCGAGGACCTGGAGACGTTCGCCGCCATCGAGGACCTCGGTTCCCGTGGCTGATCAAGACGGCGCTGTTCACGACGCCGACCGGGTGGCAGACGTCTTGGCGATCGAGGATCTCGTCACCTCGTATGCCTACGCCGTCGACGACCGGGACTGGCCGCGCTGGCAGGCGCTGTTCCTCCCCGATGCCCACATCGATTACACGTCAGCGGGGGGCATTGCCGGCAGCCCCGCCGATTTCGCCGCCTGGATGCCCGACGCGCTGTCCGTCTTCGAGTTCTGCCTGCACTCGACCTCGACCCACGAGATCAGGTTCACGGGCCCGGACACGGCGAACGGACGCGTCCACGTGTTCAATCGCAACGGCGTCCACTGGGAGGGCGCGGCCGAGATCGTCGATGTGGGCGCTGTCTACGAGGACACCTACGCCCGGGACGGTGACCGATGGAGGTTCGCGAGCCGCGTCGAGCACACCACGTACATGACTGGAGGCCGCTTCGCTGCCATCATCCGCGACGCCGCTGCAACAGGTCCGTCGGAACGCCCGCCCCCGTTCGGCTGACCGGGCTTCCCCAACCTCACGTCTGATCTGGGCACGTTGCCCAGGCCAGACGTCGTTTCGGGGCGGTCCGTCAGGACGCGGGACGTCGGTCAGGTGAGATCGAAGCGGTCGAGGTTCATGACCTTGTCCCACGCCGCCACGAAGTCGCCGACGAACTTCTCCTGTGCGTCGTCCGACCCGTACACCTCCGCGAGAGCTCGCAGCTGTGAGCTGGACCCGAAGACGAGATCGACAGCGGTGGCGGTCCACCTGTGCTCGCCCGTGGCGCGATCGTGGCCCTCGTACACGTTCTCGGTCGAGACCGACGGCTTCCACTCGGTGCGCATGTCGAGCAGGTTTGCGAAGAAGTCGTTCGTCAACGTCTCCGGCCGATCTGTGAACACGCCGTGCGGAGCGCGCCCGAAGTTGGCGTTCAGCGCCCGCATGCCGCCGATCAGGACCGTCATCTCGGGAGCGGTCAGCGTCAACAGGTTGGCCCGGTCGAGCAGCAGCGTCTCCGGCGACAGCTTCTCGCCGGGCCGGAGGTAGTTGCGGAACCCGTCCGC
>JAFGPU010000527.1 GCA_016936035.1 Acidimicrobiales bacterium | reverse complement strand
GTGAGGAACCCGTTCATGGCGTTGAACCAGCCGCACCGGACGTCGCGGAAGAGCCGCTCCAGCTCGGTGCCGGTCGCGATGGCGCTCCCACCCGTGACCTCCTGGGCCCGGTCGACGACACGCTTGGCAGCATCGACGGCCACCTGCTTCGCCGCCATGATCCGCGGCGGCAGGTCGGGCGCCGACAGGTCGTCTGCGCACGCGTCGGCGGTCGCCTCCAGCAGCGTGCCGGCGGTGAGCACGTCGACGTACATCCCGGCGACGGCGTGCTGGATCTCCGGGTTGTGGGCCATGGTCCCGCGCTCGATCGCGATCGAGGTCTTGGTGGTGGCGCTCTGCACGGCCAGTTCGAGCGCCCGGTCGGCGATGCCGAGGTAGACGGCGCCGATCTGCAGGAACGCCCACGCGCTCATCGCGCCGAAGAACGGGTCGGTCGGATCGCCGGCGGGGATGACCCGCGCCACCTGCTCGTCGGGGACGAAGACGTCGTCGAGGACGGTGTCGTAGCTCTGGCTCGCCCGCATGCCGAGGGCGTCCCAGTGGTCCTGCACGTGGACCCCCGGGGCCTCCCGGGGGACGAAGGCGTGGATCACCTGCGGCTGCGCGCCGCTGGCGTCCATCGCGTGGATCCCGAGCCGCGTCCACACCGGCCCCAGCGAACCGAACCGCTTGCGGCCGGTCACCCGGTATCCGCCGGGCACCGGCTCTGCCTTCGTCGTCGACAGCAGGATCGGGAGGTCGTTGCCGGTCTCGGCGTGGCCGGAGGCGAGGATCTCCCCGGCGGCGACAGCTTCGAGGAGCCAGTCGGCGGAGTGGTCGCCGGCGTCGTGCAGGCTCGACACCGCGCCGGCGATGTAGAGGTGCATCGTCGTGGCCAGCGCCGTGGACGGAGCGACCGCGCCCAGCCGGCGCTGCGCCCGCACCATGTCGGCGACGGTGGCGCCGCCGCCGCCGAACGACGTGGGCAGCGGGGCCCGGAGGTAGCCCGCGTCCACCAGCTCCTCGAGGTCCTCGGTGAAGAAGCGGTTCTCGCGGTCGTAGGTGCCGGCTCGGTCCCGGAAGCGCTCGAGCGTCCGGTCGTCGAGCGCGTGCAGCGGCCGGATGGTCGTCTCGTCGAGGGTCATCGTGCGGTCCCTTCCGTCTGTGGGTCGCGGACCACGCTCGACGACCGGGCTTGCCACGGGATTGCCGGTGCCTTGCCGGGGTCACCGCACGCATGTCGTCCCCGACCGATGCGACAATCATCCGTGTGGGTGACGGGCTGCACATCTCCCTGCTCGGTCCGGTGTCGGTGCGCGCCGACGGCAGCACGATCACCGTCCGCAGCCGGCCGCAGCGGATCGTTCTCGCCTGCCTCGCTCTCGACGCCAACCGGGTCGTCAGCACCGCGACACTGATCGATGCCCTCTGGCCCGAGGGCCCGCCGCCCAACGCGGCCGGCAACCTGCACAGCTACGTGTCGAAGCTCCGGCGTCTCGTCGGCCCCCACCGCATCCGTCGCGAGCACGGGGGCTACCGCCTGCAGGTCGACGGGGACGCCGTGGATGCCGTACGGGTCGAACGGCTCGCCGATGCGGCCGAGCAGACCGATGCCCGGGAGCGGGCGGCGACCCTCGGCGAGGCGCTCTCGCTCTGGGAGGGCGAGCCGCTGGCCGGCCTGGACGACGTGCACACGCTGACGCTGGAACGGACGCGCCTCGCGGCGCTGCGGCGCGAGCTGGACGTGCGGCGGATGGCCGCCCTCGTGGATGCGGGCGCCCACGCGGTGGTGCTGCCCGACCTCCGTGAGGCGGCAGCACAGGACCCGCACGACGAGTCGGTCGTCGCGCTGCTCGCCCGCGCCCTGCACGGCACCGGTCGCACCGCGGAGGCGCTGCGCACCGTCAGCGGCTTCCGTCGGCAGATCGTCGAGGAGACCGGGCTCGAGGCCAGCTCGGACCTGACCCGGCTCGAACAGCGCATCGTGCTCGACGACCCCACGCTCCGGGAGGACGCCCACAGCGCCGGCACGCGAGCGCCGGGGCCCGGCGCCGCGCCGGCCACCGCAGAGTGGCCCCGCTTCGCAACGCCGCTGCACGGGCGGGAGGACGAGCTCACCCGCCTGGGCGACCTGGTCGGCACCCAGCAGCTCGTCACGCTGACGGGCACCGGCGGCATCGGCAAGAGCCGCCTCGCCTGCGCCTTCGCCGACCACCGCAGTGCCGGCGGTCAAGCAGTCCACTTCCTGCCCCTCGCCGCGCTCGCACCGGACGACGACCTGGCGGCCCGCTTGGCCGCGGCACTCGGGCTGCGGGTGCACGCCGGGCAGGATCCGGTGCGCGCGGTGCACGAGCGGATCGGGAGCGGTGGGCAGCTGCTGGTGCTCGACAACTGCGAACACGTGCTCGACCCCGTGCGCCGGCTCGTCGAGCTGCTGCTGATGCGGCGCTCCGACCTGACGGTGCTGACCACCTCTCGGACGCCGCTCGGGCTGGCGGCCGAGTGCGTCGTTCGCATCGCGCCCCTCGACGGGGCGGGCGATGCAGGGCGCGACCTGTTCCTGGACCGCGCCCGACGGGTGCGGCCGGAGCTCAGGTTGGGCGCCGCGGACGAGGAGACCGTCCGCACCGTGGTCCGGGGCCTGGGTGGGTTGCCGCTCGCCATCGAGCTGGCGGCCGGGCGGATGGTGTCGATGTCCCTGACCGATCTCGCCGCCAGGATCGACGACCTCGACCTCCTGACCGACGGCCGACCGACCGAGCGCCACCGCACCCTCCGAGCGGCGATCGACTGGTCGTACCGCCTGCTCCCCGATCCCGCCCGCCGCCTCCTCCGAACGCTCAGCCTCTTTCCCGCCGGGACCGATCTCGCCATCGTCGAGGAGCTGGCGCCCCACCTCCAGCTCCCGGGCGGCGGAGCCGCCGAGGTCGTGGCCCTCGCCGATGCCTCACTGGTCGATGCCGACCTCGAGCGGTCCGCCCGCTACACGATGCTCGAGCCGGTGCGGGCGTTCGCCGACGAGCGCCTCGACGACGCCGGTGAGCGCGCGTCGGCGTGCTCGCTGCGAGCGGGGTGGGCTCGGCGGACTGCAGCGTGGATCGAGGACACGGGCCGCAGCCCGGAGGAGGCTGCGGCTGATGCGCGGCTGCGGTCCGACCTGGTCAACCTCCGCGCCGCGCACCGGTCGGCACTGCAGCAGGGCGATCTCGACACCGCCATCGCGATCAGCGCCGCCCTCACCCGGCCGGCCACGGCGCGGGACCTGCCGGAGGTCTGGTCGTGGGCGCTCGAGCTCGCGGCGCACCCTGCGCTCCTCGACCACCCGCGGTGCGCGGACGCTCTCGGGGCAGCAGCGAACGCCGCGTGGTTGAGCGGCGACCTCGAGCGCGGTGAACGGCTGGCAACCGACGGGCTGGGGCACGATCCCGCGTCCGTGACGTGCCTCCAGGCCCTCGGCAGCGTGCGCCTGTTCCTCGGTGAGCCCGAGGCGGCCCGCCGACTGTGGGTGGCGGCCAGCCGGCGCCACGGCTCCTACCTCCCCCAGGCCGCCCTGGCCGCCGTGTACGTGGGAGATGCCGAGCTCGCCCGCCGGAGCCTCGCCGAAGCGGACGCCTGGGCGGCCGACGTCGGCTCGCCGACCGAGGTCGCGCTGTGCCGGTACGCGTGGGGAGAGTTCGTCGGACCCGATCCCGCGGCGTTGCTGGAGTACGAGGAGGCGATCGCTCTGGCCAGCGGCGTCGGCGCGACCTTCGTCGCGTCGATCAGCCGGGTGGGGCTGGCGTCGACCCTGACGGCGAACGGCCACCACCGCCGGGCCGCCGACGAGTTCGATGCCGTGATCCGCTACTGGCGGACGACGGGCAACTGGACCCAGCAGTGGACCACGCTCCGCAACGTCGCGGACCTGCTCGACGCGCTCGGCCGGCAGCCGGCCGCCGAGCGCATCCGGTTGGCCGCGGCGGAGGCGCCGGCAGCCGCGGTTCCCGAACCGGGCGCGGCCGTCGGCAGCATCGGGGCCACGGATGCCCGTCCCGCCGGCACCCCCGAGGCGGTCGTCGCACTCGTCCTCGCCGAGCTCGCAGACGTGCGACGCGAGGTCGGGATCGATCGCGGCTGACGCGCCCTCGTCCCGGCCATCTCCCCGGATGGAATGCGTCGCCGACGTCGAGAACGTGGAACGGGAGGCGGAGGTTCCCCGAGGCCGCGTCGGCCCCGACCGCATCCTCAGACGACGGCGGACGCGAGCCGGCGCCAGTCCTCGCGGGCGGCGGACGACCCGGGTGGAGCGATCACCTGGACGCAGACGTGGTCGGCGCCCGCGTCCCGGTGCGCCTGGACGCGATCGGCCACGGTGTCGGCGTCGCCCCAGGCCACCAGCGCGTCGACGAGGCGGTCGCTCAACGATGCGGCGTCCTCGTCGGTGAAGCCGAGGCGCTTCCAGTTGTTCACGTAGTTCGGGAGCGTGGCGTACACGCCGAGCGCCCGGCGGGCGACGTCACGGGCCGCCTCGGGGTCGGTGTCGAGGACGACGCCCTGTTCGACCGCGAGCAGCGCGTCGGCGCCGAGGACGTCTCGCGCCGTGGCCGTGTGCTCGGGGGTCACGAGGTAGGGGTGGGCGCCGGCCGACCGGTCGCGAGCCAGCTCGAGCATCTTCGGGCCGAGCGCAGCGACGCACCGGGCATCGACCGGTATGCCGGCGTCGTCCATGGCGTCGAGGTAGCTGCGGGTGGTGGCCAGGGGCCGCGTCCACGACATCCCCGGCTGGGCGTCGATCAACGGGGCGTGGCTGATGCCGATGCCGAGCAGCAGCCGGTCACGGTCGGCGTCGCCGAGTCCGGCACGCCACGCGCCGACCTCGGCCGCGGTGTGCATCCAGATGTTGAGGATGCCGGTGGCGACCACCACCGACGACGTCGATGCCAGGAGGTGGTCGAGCGACCCCAGCACGTCACCGCCCACGTCCGGGATCCACAGCGCCGAGAACCCGAGGGTCTCCAGCTCGGCGGCGAGGTCGGCGATCTCGGCGGGATCGCCGTAGCGGAGCTCGTGCGACCAGACACCGGTTCCGGCGAGCGTTCGGGGTGAGGACATCCCGGACACCCTACGGTCCGCCCTGGGGCGCTCGGTGCGCGAGCTCCGGGGGGTCATGTGGGTGGGACGAGCCGGTCCACCGGGTGAGCACCTCCCGGTCGGATCGCGACTACGTCCCCGCGGGCGCTGCCTGGACGAGCAGCTCCGGATGGGACGCCCGGAGGTGGGCGCCCCAGTCGTCGTCGTCCGCCGCGATCAGTCCGGCAGCGAGCCGCTTCAGGTCGGTCGTCTTGAGCTTCTCGCCGCTCGACGTGTGGGTCAGATCGCTCTCGTCCACGAGCAGCACTCGCTTCGGGACCTTGTACGAGGCCAACACCGACCTGAGGTGGTCGACGATGTCGTCGGGGCTGACCGCGTCGTCGTGGTGGGGCACGGCGCACAGCACCACGGCCTCGTCGACGACCGGGTGGGGGATGGGCACGACCGCGGCGACCTTCAGGCGACCCCACAGCGACAGCTTCGACTCGATCTCCACGGGCGAGACGTTGGCGCCCGCGGTCTTGATCATGTTCGACACCCGGCCGCCCCAGTGCAGCATGCCGGTCTCGTCCAGATGGGCGGTGTCGCCGGTACGGAAGTAGCCGTTCCGGTCGAGGTAGTCCTCGGGGTCGGCCTTGTGGTAGCCGAGCATGAACGTGGCGCCCTTCACCGCGATCTCGCCGAGCTCGCCCTGGGCGAGCGGCTCGCCGGTCTCGCTGTCGACGATGCGCAGGTCGATGCCGGGCAGCGGGCGCCCGTGGACCGTGCGGAACTCGCCCGCGTACCTGTCCCGCACCTCGTCCGGGTCGGCCCACGTGCAGAACGTGAAGGTCTCGGTGAGGCCGTAGCCGTTGGCCTGGGCGCGCCAGGCACGATCGGGAAGGGCGGCGACCAGCGGTTCGGCGCCGACGGCCATCGACAGCGACGACAGATCTCGCGTGGCGAAGTCCTCGTGGTCGACGAGCTCGCTGTAGGTGTGCGGCATGGCCTGCAGGACGGTCACCCGTTCGCGCTCGATCAGCTCGAGGACCACGTCGGGTGTGAACGTCTCGGCGGTGAGGACGCTGGCGCCGGCAGCGAGGGGACCGCCGAGGGTCATGGCGAAGCCCCCGGACCAGAAGTAGGGGAACCGGCTGAGCACGATGTCGTCAGGGGTGAGGCCGAGCGCGTCGGCCCACCGCCAGCTCTGGATGATCGGGGTGCCGTTGGCGTGCAGCACCGCCTTCGGGTGCGCGCTGGTGCCCGACGTGTAGATGATGATTCCGGGATCCCTCGGGTGGACCTCGGCCATGGCGGCGTCCAGGATCTCGTCCGGCATCTCGTCGGCGCCGGAGAGCAGGTGGTCCCACGCGTCGACCCCGTCAGGCGGTGCGGGCTCGCACGACACGATGCGCCGCAGGAAGGGGAACGCCGGGGAACGCAGTTGCCCCGGCCGGCCGCCGGACAGTTCGGGATGGCTCTCGAGCAGCTCGTCGACGAATCGATGCTTGAGCAGCGACGGCTGCGTGACGAGGACCGAGGCGTCGGAGTGGCGGAGGATGTAGTCACGCTCCTCCGCGGAGGCGAAGGTGCTCACCGGCACGACGACCGCGCCGACGCTGCCCGCGGCGTACGCGGCGATCACGAACTCGGGGCGGTTGCCGAGCATGAGCGCGGCGGTGGCCCCCTTCGTCACCCCGGCGCCGAGCAGGGCCTTGGCGAACTGCCGCACCTCGCGCTCGAGGTCGCGGTAGGTGATCCGGCGATCGCCGGAGACCAGCGCATCGCGGTCGCCGTGCCGCGTCGCGCAGTCGGCGACGAACCCGCCGATCGTCAGACGTTCCCGCTCGGTCTCGAGACCGAGGTACCCGTTCCCCACCGTGATCCCCCCTTGAACCGTGGCCTTCGTCGTTGCCGCACTCGCTCGTGTGGCGCCGGTGCTAGGTGATGCGCACCGGAAGGGTCTCCCAACCCCGCACGGTGGACGTCGACGCCATGCGTGCGGCGTCCAGGTCGACGTCCCACGTCGGGAACCTCTTCAGCACCTCCTCGACGACGACCCTCCCCTCGAGACGGGCGAGGGCGGCGCCGAGGCAGTAGTGGATGCCGTACCCGAAGGCGAGGTGCGGGCCGACGGGGCGATGGATGTCGAACCGGTCGCCGTCGGGGAAGCGCCGCTCGTCGCGGTTGGCAGAACCGACCAGGAACAGGATCGCGCTGCCTTCGGGCACCGTCTGTCCGTGCAGCTCGACGTCGCGGGCCACGTACCGGCCGATGATCGGACCGGGCGACTCGAAGCGCAGGAGCTCCTCGATGGCGTTGGCGACGAGGCCGGGATCCTCCACGAGCTGCCGTCTCTGGTCGGGGTGGTCCGCGAGGACCTTGCCGGCCCAGCCGATCAGCCGGTTGGTGGTCTCGTTGCCGGCACCGGCGACGACGTTGACGTAGAGCAGCACCTCGTCGCGGGTGAGGCGCCGGGTGACGCCCCGCTCGTCCTCGAACTCGGCGGTGAGGAGCGCGGTCATGACGTCGTCGGACGGGTGCCGCTCGCGCCACTCGATGTAGTCCGCGAAGATCTCGGTGAGCCGCGAGCCCGGGCTCCACGTGGATCCCTCGGAGAACCGCATCGGCTTGCCCGGTTCCGTTCGCAGGCCCGAGTCGACGTGGTCCCGGATGGTCTGCTGGTCCTCGTCCGGGATGCCCAGCAGCATCCCGATGACCCGCATCGGCACCTGGGCACCCAGGTCGGCGATGAAGTCGAAGCGTGGGGCGCCGACGAGCGGGTCGAGGCACCGGGCGGTGAACTCGCGGATCTGCGGCTCCAGCGCAGCCATGCGCCGGGGCGTGAACACCCGGGACAGCAGTGCCCGATGGCTGGTGTGCATCGGGGGGTCCTCGAAGATGAGCGTGCCCGGCGGCTGCTGCGTGTTCGCCTTGATGAGCTCGAGCACGTTGCCCCGCCCCGAGATGAAGGTGTCGCGATCCACGAGCGCCCGCTCGATGTCGTCATACCTGCTCAACGCGTAGAAGCCGTAGCGCTCGTTGACGTAGAGCGGCGCCTCGTCGCGGAGCCGGCGGAGAACCGGGTACGGATCGGCGTTGATGCCGACGTCGTACGGGTCGTAGTACAGCTCGCTCGTGGTGATGGCCGTCACCGTTCCCCCTCGGTCGTGGCACAGAGTGCCACGGGTGCGAGGGGCGATCAATCGCGACCGGACGGCGCGTGGGCGTCAGGGACCGCTCGAGGTGCGACGCCTCCGGCGGCGCTGCGGGGCCGTCGCCGCCGCTTCCAGGTCGGGCAGCCTCTGCGCCATCTCGAAGGCGCGCTCGATGACCTCGACGAGGTCGCTCGACTCGTCACGCAACCACTGCTCGTAGGCCGCGCTCGCTGCGCCCAACGACACGTGGGCCACGAGCTGCGGCCCGAGCGCCTCCGGCGGCTCGCCCATCCGCAGTGCGGCATACCGCGCGAGGACCGCCTGCCACTCCGCGTTCACGAGCGCGGCGTTCGCTCGCAGCGCCGGGGTGTGCATGATCAGCTCCATGCGCTCGCGATGTGCGACCGGTCCGTCGGTGTGCACGCGGTTGAACCGCACAACGGCGTCGACGATCACGTCGAACATCGGTCGGTCGGCGGGTTGCGACGACAGCCAGTCCTCGAGCTCACCGAGAAGCGCGGCGTAGTTCCCGAACGGGATGTTGTTCTTCGTGCCGAAGTAGCGGAAGAAGGTCCGGCGCGAGATCCCCGCAGCGGCGGCGATCTCCTCCGCCGACGTGTCGTCGAAGCCCCGCTCCGCGAGCAGCTCGAGAGCCGCCTTCTCGACGGCCTCGATCGACGTCTGCTGCGGCGCCCGGCTCACGGGGCCGCTCCGGTGCGAGCCATGGACCGTTCCTACCACCGGACAGCGGTCGACCCAACGATCCCCGGCCTGGGCTGCCGGCGGTGCGTGGCACTCAGTGCCACCGAACTGGTAGCGTTGCCCTCCGCACGCCCGGCGTCTTCGACGAGGCGCGGGAGCCGTCGCACGACGACACGAGGGGACCGATGGGCACGCTGAACTTCGACGGGGACGTGATCGTGGTCACCGGCGCCGGAGGCGGCATGGGCCGCTGCCACGCCCTGGAGCTCGCGGCCCGCGGCGCTCGGGTCGTCGTGAACGACCTCGGCGGACACCCCTTCGGGGGCGGCAGCGACCCGGGACTGGCCGAGACGGTCGTCGAGGAGATCTGCTCGGCCGGCGGCGAGGCCGTCGCCAACACCGAGTCGGTGGCGACCCCCGAGGGAGCGGCCAGCCTCACCGAGCAGGCGATGGACGAGTGGGGTCGGCTCGACGCGGTGGTCGCGAACGCGGCGATCCTGCGCGACAAGCCCTTCGACGAGATGACCATCGACGACTTCGACGCCGTCATCGACGTGAACCTGCGCGGCGTGATGCGCGTGCTCCACCCGGCCTTCACGGCCATGAAGGCCGCTGGTGGGGGTCGGATCGTGGCGGTCACGTCGAGCTCGGGCATGCTCGGCGCCCACGCCCAGGCGAACTACGCGGCGGCCAAGGCCGGCCTGCTGGGGCTGACGCGCACGCTCGCCCTCGAGGGCGAAGCCCACGGCATCAAGGCGAACGCGCTCGCCCCGGGTGCGCTGGGCACCCGGATGCACCTCGCCATGCTGGAGGAGGCCACCTTCCACGCAGGCGAGGATGCGGCTCTGGTGAACAACGACGCCGCGGCCGCCTTCCTCAAGCCCGAGAGGGTGAGCCCGATGGTCACCGTGCTCACCCACGCGACGTGTCCGGTCACCGGTCAGGTCCTGTGCGCATGGGGAGGCTGGTACGGCCGGTTCGGCGTCACGCTGAACAAGGGGTGGGCCCCGCAGGGTGGCATCACCGACGCGGACGACCTGCTGTCCCACTGGAACGAGGTCGTCGACGAGGGCTCGGCTCGCGACGCCGGGCTCGACGCCTTCGCGGCCGGCTCGAGCAACGTCGAGAAGGCCACGAGGTCGTAAGGGCGCGCCGCGGTGACGACCACGCAGGCAGGCTTCACGCGCTTCACGGGCAGCCGGGTCCATCGTGTGGAGGACGGGCGCCTCCTGCGCGGGCGAGGCACCTTCGTCGACGACGTCGAGCGACCGCGGATGCTGCACGCCTGCTTCGTGCGCAGCGACGTCGCCAGAGGTCGGATCGTCGACATCGACGTGTCCGAGGCCCTGGCGCTGCCGGGCGTCCACGCGGTGTTCGTCGCCGGCGACCTCAACCCGGGCGTCCACGAGCAGTGGCACTCCCAGCTCGGCCCCGACGGCCCCGAGACGCCGCGGCCACCCCTCGCCGAGGGCGAGGTGCGGTTCGTCGGCGACCCGGTGGCCCTCGTCGTCGCGGGCGATCGCTACATCGCCGAGGACGCCTGCGAGCTCGTCATGGTCGACATCGATCCCCTTCCGCCGGTGGTCGACCACCTGACGGCCGCGGACGCCGACGAGCTCGTGCACGAGTCGCACGGCACCAACGTCGTCCACGACGACGGTGCTCCGGCAGCGATGCTCGACGAGGTGTTCTCGGCCGCCGCGCAACTGGTCGAGGAGTCCGTCCACCAGCAGGCCTACGCGGCGGTGCCGATCGAGACCCGCGGCCTCGTGGTCGAGTACGAACCCGGCGTCGGTGAGATCACGATGTGGGTGGCCACGCAGTCGCCGCACGAGCACCGGGCGTTCTGCGCTCGTCTGCTCGGCATGCCGGAGCACCGCGTCCGCGCCATCGCTCGCGACACCGGCGGCGGGTTCGGGCAGAAGATCTTCGTCCAGCGCGAGGAGATGGCCGTCATGCTGGCGGCCACGAAGGTGCCCGGGGCGCTGAAGTGGATCGAGGACCGCCGCGAGAACCTGTTGGCCGCCGGGTGGTCGCGGCACGAGTCGGCCGACCTGACGATGGCGTTCGACGAGCACGGCGTCGTCCAGGGCGTCCACATCGATTTCGTCTCTGACGCCGGCGCGTATCCCACCCCGTGGCCGGCCATGCCGGCGATGTCGGTCGGCGCGATCTTCCCCGGGCCGTACCGGGTGCCCGCAGCGGGCTTCCGCCTGCGCTCGGTCTACACGAACACGGCCGGCCGATCGGGCTACCGCGGGCCGTGGCAGTACGAGACGCTGGCTCGGGAGGTCGTCCTGGACATCGCGGCGCGCCAGCTGGGGATCGACCCGGTCGAGCTGCGACGCCGGAACCTGCTGCGGCACGACGAGATGCCCTACAAGAACCCCGTCGGCATGCGCTACGACAACGTCAGCCCGCTGGAGACCTTCGAGCAGGCTGTCGAGATCCTCGGCTACGAGTCGTTTCGCGTCGAGCAGGCACGAGCGCTCGAGGCCGGCCGCTACCTGGGCGTCGGGTTCTCGAACTACGTCGAGCCGACGACGCCGGTGTTCGGCATCTTCGCGACCGAGGCGGCGACGATCCGCATCGAGCCGACGGGCAAGGTCAACGTCTACGTCGCCGGCGGCTCGTCGGGCAACAGCCTCGAAACCGCCGTAGTGCAGCTCACGGCCGATGCCCTCGGGGTCGACATCACCGACGTCAACACGATCCAAGGCGACACGGCCCTCAGCGGCTTCGGCGGCGGCACCGGTGGCAGCCGCAGCGGGGCGATGCTCGCCGGCGCGATCGGCGAGACCGCCGCCGTGCTCCGCGAGCGGATCACGGCCATCGCCGCCCATCGCTTCGAGGCGTCCGAGGCCGACATCGAGCTCTCGCAGGGGTGGGCGCACGTGCGGGGGACGCCGACGATGACGATGTCCCTGTCCGAGATCGCGCACCTCGCCTACTTCTCACCGAACGCCCTGCCCGACGGCGTGCCGCCCGGGCTGGAAGCCAGTGGTCGGTTCAGCCCGAAGGCCCGGTCGAACTGGGCGAACGCCACCCACGTCTGCACCTGCGAGGTCGACCTCGTCACGGGGCAGGTCGAGCTGTTGCGGTACATCGTCAGCGAGGACTGCGGCCCGATGATCAACCCGAACGTGGTCGAGGGCCAGATCGCCGGCGGCACCGTGCAGGGCATCGGCGGAGCCCTGCTCGAGCACATGGCCTACGACGCGGAGGGCAACCCGCTGTCGACCACGTTCATGGACTACCTCCTGCCGACGTCGACCGATGTGCCCGAGATCGAGTACGGGCACCTCGAGACGCCCGGACCGATGCCCGGCGGCTACAAGGGGGTGGGCGAGGGCGGCGCGATCGGTGCCCCGCCGGCGGTGGTCAACGCGGTCAACGATGCGTTGTCGCCGCTCGGCGTGACGCTGACCCACTTGCCCCTGACGCCCGACCGCCTCGTCGACGCGATCGAGCGCTCGCGCGCCGTGCCCTGAGGATCGTTGCTCTGCCCTGCGCCGCGACCCGTCAGTGGGGGAGCGGCGCGTCGTTGTTCATGCCCGGGGCCATCAGGTAGAGGCAGAACTCGTTGCCCTCGGGGTCGGCCATGCACCGCCACGAGAACCCTTCGAGCTCGTGGGTCCGGCCGGGCTCGAGCCAGCGACCGCCCAACCGCTCCACCTCGGCGGTGGCGGCGTCGAGCTCGTCGACCACGACGTCGAAGTGCGCCCGGTTCTTGCCGACCTTCGGCTCGGGGACCTGCTGGAGGACGAGCATCAGCCCTTCCCGGTTCGGGGTGAGCGCCGTCCACTGGCCGTCGCGCAGGGTGAGGAGGACGTCGATGCCCTGCAGCTTGCAGTAGAAGTCGACCAGCGGTTCGGGGTCCTGGGTGTCGAGGACGATGTAGGCAGGCATGGCTCGTCGGTCCCTTCAGGTCGTGGGGAGGTGCACAGGCAGCGTCGACCAGCCGCGCACCTGTGAGCTGTCGAGCTCGGCGTTGGCCCAGTCGACCTCCCACTCCGGGAAGCGGGTCAGGATCTCGTCGAGCGCGATGCGTGCCTCCAGGCGGGCCAGGGCGGCGCCGAGGCAGAAGTGGATGCCGTAGCCGAACGTGAGGTGGTGGTTGATCGTGCGCCGGATGTCGAAGACGTCGCCGTCGGGCGGGAAGGCGCGGTGGTCGCGGTTGGCCGAGGCCAGGAGCAGCATCATCGTGCTGCCCGCGGGCACCGTCTGGCCGTGGTACTCCACGTCGCGGGTCACGTACCGGCACGCCTGCAGCGCCGGCGGCTCGTAGCGCAGGATCTCCTCGACGGCGTTGGGGATGAGCGAGCGGTCCTCTGCGAGATCACGACGCTGGTCGGGGTGGTCACCGAGGATCCTGCCGATGTGGCCGATCACCCGGTTGGTGGTCTCGTT
>JAFGPU010000526.1 GCA_016936035.1 Acidimicrobiales bacterium | reverse complement strand
CGCCTGGCGCTGGTCGGCATGTCGTGCCAGTCGTCGGTACCGCCCGTCATGTGGACCCGCAAGGCGGGCAAGGTCGGCAAGCCGATCCTCTTCAACATCGGGCTTCTGTGCAGCAAGACGTTCGACGACTCGATCTTCGGCGAGCTGTTCGAGACCAAGTACGACCTGCCCATCGGCGACATCATCAAGATGAACATCAAGGGCGTGTTCCAGATCTGGATGCGCGACGGCAGCTACCACGAGATCCCGCTCAAGGAGTGCCACGCCTGGACCCGCGAGGGCTGCACCTACTGCCCCGACTTCGCGGCCGAGCACGCCGACATCTCCACCGGGGGCATCGGCAAGGACAACGACTGGACGCTCACCATCGTCCGCACCGATCTGGGGCGCGAGATCATCAGCCGCATGATCGACGACGGCTCGATCATCGCCCGCCCCGGTGACGAGGACCCCGGCGCCATCGCGCTCATGAACAAGCTCGCCGCCAAGAGCCGCGAGCGCTGGCCCGACTTCGCCGCCGACGAGCCCCGGGTGCCCGTGTCGATCGGCAAGAAGCCGGCAGCGGCCGCGGGCTGACGCCCGCGATCACCCGCCAGGCGCAGACCGCACAACGCTGCACTCGACAGCCATGTCGACGATGTCGCCGGGGATGTCGGCCGCGTCGTCGCGGATCCGCGCGTCGATCTGCTCGAACCGCTCGAACGGGACCTCGGCGGCCAGGCGGTCGTAGAAGCACCGGCAGGCGTCCTGGCTGGCGTCCCCGCCCGCCGAGCACGCGTCGACGAACTCGTTGCGCGCCTCCGGCCCGTACTCCCGCGCCCCGCCTCCGCCGCCTCCGCAGGCCGCCAGAACGGCGACAGCCGCCACGGCGCCGCCGACGCATTGCGCCCGACGCCAGGATCGCGTCAGCCGGTGTCCGCCCAGGCGTCGTCGGTGGTCGTCGGCTGCTCGCACGCCCCGATGATGGAGGTCAGCCCGCCCCCATGCACGCATCGATGATCGTGGTGAGCTCCTCGACCTCGGCGTCGGGGTCGGCCGCCAGCTCGGCCTCGATCTCGGTGAACCGGTCGAACGGGATCGTCTCGGTGACCTCGTCCCAGGCGCACTCGCACGAGGCCTGTGAGCCCTGCACGGTGCACTCGCCCATGAACGCCTGCTCGACCTCGGCCGTGTAGCCGTCGTCGACGCCGTCCGTGCCCGGGGTGGCGGCGTCGTCGTCACCGCTCATCGAGACGACGATGATGACGATGAGCGCCACGGCGGCGATGGTGCCGAGGACCAGCCACAGGATGCGGTTGTCGGCCCCGCCCGCCCGCGTCGCCGGCATCGCCGGGTAGGACCCGGACGAGTGACCGCCCACCGGTGTGCCCCCGGCCCGGGGCATGCCGCCGAACGGCGCCGCGCCCGGAGGGACCGGCCGCTCGCCGCTGGGCGCACCCGCAGCCGGCGGGCGCGGCGGGGCGGAGCCGGCCCCGGGCGGCGCCGCACGACCAGCGGCGCCAGGGGGCGGGGCGGGCTTGGCGGTCGCGGGCCCAGGGGGCGGGGGCGCCGGACGCGCCGCGGCCTGGGTGGCCGCCGCAGGGGCGGCGGCGGGTGCGCCCTGCGCTGCCCCGGTGGTCGCCGGCGGCGGGGCGAGGCGACCCGAGCCAGGGCCACCCGGGGCGCCGGGCGGGGCGGGGCGGGACGGTCGCTGCCCGGGCACCGGCGGGGCGGCACCGGCCGCGGCGGACGCCACAGGCGGCGCCGGACGCCGGCTGACACCGGACGCCACGGTGGGCGGCGGCGGCCGCGTGTCGGCGAGGACCGTCCTGACCGACTCGGGGGTGGCGCCACCCCGGCGCTGCGCGACGGCGATGGATGCGCCGAAGGAGATGGCGTCCTTGGGGTGGGCGTCGATGGCGATGGGCCGCCCCAGCTCGGCCCCCACCATCTGGGCGACGACGGGGATGCGCGACGACCCGCCGACCAGCAGGACGGCGCTGATGTCGCCGGCGCTCACCCCCGCCGAGCGGATGGCCCGGCGCAGCGCCACGATCGTCTCGGAGATCGCGGGCCTGATCATCGCCTCGAACTCGGACCGGGTCAGCCGCACCTCGGTCTGCAACCCGGGCAGCAGCACCGGGATGGACACGTCGGTGTCGCTCGAGAGCGCCTCCTTCGCGTCGATGCACTCCTGCCGCAGCCGCGCCACCGCGGCCTGGGCGGCCGGCTCGTCCGGATCGAGCCGGTCGAGGGCGTCGTCGACGGCCGCCCGCACGTGGGCGAAGACCGCCTCGTCGAAGTCGATGCCCCCCAGGCGCTCCATGCCCTCCGGCGTGCCGATCGTCTCGAACCCGCCCGCCGTGCGCCGCACCATCGCGGCGTCGAACGTGCCGCCACCGAGGTCGTACACCGCCACGACCGACCCCGGCTCGAGCCGCCGCTGCGACGCGTAGAAGGTCGCCGCGGCGACCGGCTCGGGCAGCATCAGCGCGGCGTCGAGGTCGACCTGGCGCACCGCCTGGGCGAGGAGGTCGAGCTTGTACGGGCCCCAGTTGGCGGGGTGGGTCAGCGCGATCGCCCGCGGCGGCTCGCCCTGCTGCTCACACACGCGGTCGATCGACCAGCGCAGCAGCCGTGCCATCAGCATCTCCGCCGCATACGGCGTGCCGCCGAGGATGATGGGCGTGGGGTCGCCCACCCGGCGCTTGAACTCGCGCGCCACGCGACCCGGGTCGGAGGTGGCGCGACGGGTCGCGGCCTCGCCCACCAGGATCTCGCCGTCGTCGCGGAGGAACACGACCGACGGCACGGACGCCGTGCGATTGCCCAGGGTCAGGGACTCGACCACGCCCTCGCGCTCGGCAGCCGCCGCCGTGTAGGTGGTGCCGAGGTCGATGCCCAGGTAGTAAGCCATTCCTGCTCCTCGGGCGCGGCCCGGTGCCGCTGCCCTGGTCGTAGCCCCCGCTGTCAGTCCGCCGACTCGGAGGGAGAACAGTCGCCGACGCTAGTCGCCTCGCGACGGGCGGCGCGCCCGCTCCGGAGGCCCGGCGACGTCGAGGCCCGCCAGCTCACGGGCCCGGTCCAGCACCGCGTCGAACATCGCCTCGGTGAGCTTGCCCGTGAACGTGTTCTGCTGGCTCACGTGGTAGCTGCACACGAT
>JAFGPU010000525.1 GCA_016936035.1 Acidimicrobiales bacterium | reverse complement strand
CGACGTGCTGGTACCGCTCGGTGACCATGGCCCCCCGGCGGTTCCAGCGACGGTGGCCGACGATGTGCACCGCCGCGGCGCCGAACGCGTTGGCGTTGCGCACCACCGTGCCGATGTTCATGTCGTGGCGCCAGTTCTCGACGGCCACGTGGAACGGATGCCGACGACTGTCGAGATCGGCGACGATGGCCTCGACCCGCCAGTACCGGTAGCGGTCGACGACGTTGCGCCGGTCGCCCCGGGCGAGCAGCTCGGGGTCGAGGCGGGGATCGTCGGGCCAGGGCTGGGGGTGCGGCCCGACGCCGATGTCGTCGTCGGTCACGGGCCCGTGCCGCGGGACGGGTCGCCGCCGCGCATGATCCCGCGGCGGGAGGTGGTCAGCCGCCCGGCGGGGGCGTCTCGCCCCCCTCGGCCGTCTGCCCGGACGGGGCATCGGCCGGCGCCTCGGCGCCGGCGCCGATCCCGAGCTGAGACCGGATCTGGGCCAGGCGCGCCTGGGCCTCGCTGTTCATCGACGCCTGCTCGACCTCGAGCATGCGGCTCTCGACCGAGGTCTCGGTGAGCTCGGCCATGCCCTTGGCCTTGGCGTAGCGGGCCTCGATCTTGTCACGCACCTCGTTGAGCGTCGGCACGTCCTGGCCCACAGCCTCGGACAGCGACGACATCGCCGAGTTCATCTGCTCCTGCATCTTGGCCTGGTCGAGCTGGCTGAGCAGCTTCTGGCGCTCGGCGAGCTTCTGCTGCAGGGCGGCCGAGTTCTGCTGCACCGCCGCCTTGGCCTGGTTGGCGGCCTCGGTCGACTGCAGGTGCAGGGCCTTGAGGTCTTCGACCTCGCGCTCGAGCGCGATCAGACGGTTGGCGAAGCTCTCGGCGGTGGCCGTGTACTGCGCCATCTTCGCCTGGTCGCCGGCCGTGGCCGCGTCGTCGGCCATGACGAGGGCCTGGCGGGCGTTGCCGTTGATCTTCTCGAGATCGGCCATCGCCCGGTTGAGCCGCAGCTCGGTCTGCTTCTGGTGGGCGATGACGTTGGCTGCCTGCTCCTTGAGCCGGCGCTGCTGGTCCTGCGCCTCGGCGATGGCCTGCTCGAGCTGGACCTTGGGGTCGGCCCGCTCCTCGAGGGACATGCCCAGCTTGGCCGTCACGTAGGCCCACCACCGTCGGAGCACCTTCAACATGCCCTGCACCTTAGAGGGCCGGACCGCCGGAGAGGGCGCAGGGTGCCACCGGGGGAGCTCACCAACCCCCGCCAGCAGCGTCCGCTCAGCGGCGGAGGCGGCGGCCCATGGCCGCCAGCCGGTCGGCGGTGGCCTGGGCCTCGGGCACCCCGAGGCGCTGGGTGAGCGCCAGGTACGCGAGGCCGGCCGGGCCGACGACCAGCACCGCTTCGATGATGGCGGGCAGCGGTGCCAGCACGAGCTCGGCGGCGAACGCCACCCCCGCGGCCACGGCGCAGCCGATGGCGATGGGCGGCAGCCAGCGGCCCGCCAGCTTGGTGCGCCCCACCCGCCAGGCCAGCGCGTTGCTGAGGAGCCGGTACTCGATCCAGCGCGACAGCGCGGCCCCGATGCCCAGCCCGACGATGCCGAGGTGCGCGACGTTCGACGGGTTGTCCCGCACCGATGACGGGAGCGGGCCGACGGCGAAGATGTCGCCCCAACCCTCGATGCCGGTGGGCCCGACGGTGAGCCGGTCGAGCGGGAACATGAACGCCAGTCCGATCACGGCCGACAGCACGACGCTGAGCACCCCGAGCCGGGCGGGCGTGCGGGGATCGTCGAGGGCGTAGAGCCCGTTCTGCAGCAGCCGGCTGGCGGTGACCGGGAGCAGGCCGGTGGCGAGGACCGCCAGCGTCAGCCACACGGCCACGGTGTCGTCGTGCTCGAACTGACCGCGCTCGAAGGCGGCGGCCACGATGACGTCGCCCACCACGATGAACATCGTCGCCGTGAAGGCCACGTACCAGGCGATGCGCCCCATGCTGGCCTCGAGGCGCAGCCGGAACCGCCGCCTGGTCTCGGGGTCGTGCACCTCGACCTCGGACATGTCCGGCAGCTCGGCGGCGGCGACGCTGACGCCGAACAGGCTGATCGGCAGCAGGTAGAGCACCATGGTGTACGACAGGTTGGCGATCGCGCCCGACACCAGGAAGCTGGCGAGCATCAGGTCGACCCAGCCCATGATCTGGATGGCGCCCCGGCCCAGCACCACGGGCACGAAGCGCCCGATGACGCTGCGCACCCACACGCTGGCGGTGTCGAGGTTGAAGCGCAGCCCGCCGAGCAGGTGGCGCACGGGGCGCACCTGTACGCCGAACTGCAGGACACCGCCGATGAACACGCCCCAGGCGAGCGCGATCGCCAGGTCGCGCTGGTCGGCGGCGGTGTCGTGCCCACCGATGACGATGACCCCGCCGACGAGGGCGGCGATCTGCGCCACGTTCCACAGCACCGGGGCCACGTAGGAGAGGAAGAAGCGGCGGTGGCTGTTGAGCACGCCGAGGCACCAGGCGGACAGCACCAAGAAACCGATGCCCGGGAACATGATGCGGGTGAGGGTGACGGTCAGGTCGTGCTTGTCGCCCTCGAAGCCGGGGGCGAGCACGCTGGTGAGCGGGCCGGCGAACAGGACGCCGACCAGGCTGATCACCCCGGTCAGGGCCGTGAGCAGGCCGGCGATCGCTCCGGCCAGCCGGCCGGCCTCCTCGTCGCGACCCTCGGCGCGCAGCCGGGCGTAGACCGGGATGAACGACGCCGACAGCACGCCTTCGCCGAGCAGGTTCTGCATCAGGTTCGGGATGCGGAGGGCGGCCTTGAAGGCGTCGGCGGCGTCCGCGCTGCCGAGGAACGCGGCCGTGACCACCTCGCGGATCAGGCCCGCGGTGCGTGAGAGCAGGATGCCGGCGGCCACCAGCAGAGACCCGCGCCCGCCGGCGGCGGGCCCCGGGGTGGCGGCCGGCGCTGCTGCGGGGGGCTCGGGCGGTTCGGTCGGCGCCAGCGGGTCGCGCCGGGGACCCGGCTGGGGTGGTTCGGGTGG
>JAFGPU010000524.1 GCA_016936035.1 Acidimicrobiales bacterium | reverse complement strand
GGATCCAGTCGATGATCGGATCGCCGTCCCGAGCGAGCTTCCGGGTCACGAGACCGCCCGGCACGAGCAGGAGGTCGGGTGCCGGGACGTCGGCGAACGTGGCCGTGACCTCGAGGTGCAGGAGACCGTTGTCGTCGGCGAGGTCGCCCGGGGTGGCGGCGCACAGGACCACGTCGGCGTCGGGCATGTTCGTGAAGACCTGGTAGGGCCCGATGGCGTCGAGGGCGGTGAACCCGGGAAAGAGGCCGATGGCGATCTGCATGGACGACTCCTCGCGCTGGATCAGGGGGTGTGCGGGTTGACGGGCCGGCGGTGGGCGCACGTGTCGTGTCGGCGTCGCACCCGGGAGGGCGCAGGCTCGGCCTCGTGCCGACATCCTCCACCGACCGCGCCGGGTCGGCAATGACATGTCACCGGCGATTCCTGCCACGTGCCGGGTCGGGTGTGCCGGGTCGATCCGCGCCAGCAGGGGGCGGCCGGCACGCGCCCTGGACGCTGCCAGCGCGGACGGCCGAGATCGTCAATGACATGTCATTGCTGCCAGGCGGGGCAGGGCACACCATGACCGGGCCCCACGTCTGCAGCGACCCCAGGAGCCCCTCACCCATGCCCGCTCGCACCCTCTACCTGGAGATCGTGGCCGGCATGCTGCTGTCCGCGGCCGGCGCCTTCGCCCTGCTCACCACGCGGATCGTCACCGACGACGGACTGCTGCTGATGCTCGAGCACGTCGTGATGTTCCCGGCCCTGTTCGTCGCCACGGTGCGCTGCGAGCCAGCGAGCTCACCTCCGCCGACGGCGCTGGCGAACGGCCCGGCGACGGGGGAGGAGCGCCCCTGCCGGGCGGGTGCCGCTCAGGTCGAGCGGCGGTAGGTCAGCACGACGACGCCGGAGTCGAAGGTTCGGCAGTCCTGTCGTTCGAAGTCCCGGACCCGCGACGTCGATGATCCGAGCAACGGGAGCCCGGCTCCCAGCAGGACGGGGTTGACCTTGAGCACGAGCCGGTCGATCTCCTCGCAGAGCGCGCCGGCGAGCGCGCTGCCGCCGCACAGCCAGATGCCGGCAGCGGCGGGCTCGGCCTTGAGCTCGCGGACGACCTCGACCGGGTCGCGGTCGATCACCTCGACGCCGCCACCGACCTGGCCCGTGCGGTCCTTCCGGCTGAACACCACCTGGCGGAGGTGCGGGTAGGGGTCGTCGAGGCCGTGGGGCAACCCGACGGCGAAGGTGTTCCACCCCATCAGGACCGTGTCGAAGGTCTCGTTGCGGGGAGTGATGCCCAGCGCGTCGAGCGCCGGGGCGGGGAAGATCTCGGGGAAGTCCCGCGCGTACGCGTCGATGTGGTCGCCGACGGTCGGAAAGGCGTCGTGTCCGCCGCTCGGGTCGGCGATGTACCCGTCGAGCGACGTGGCGACGAGGTAGGTGAGTTCTCGCAACGGATGCTCCTTCTCGCAATCACGACATCTGTCGTGGTCCATCGAATCTACGACATCCGTAGTGGTTTGTCTAGGATGTGGTGATCGCCCGCAACGTGGAACGTCGGCGGCAGCTCCAGGACGCTGCCATCCGGGTCCTGGCGAACGCCGGCGCCCGCGGGTTGACCTACCGCGCCGTGGACGCCGAGGCAGGCCTGGCGACCGGGACGGCGTCGAACTACTTCCCGTCACGAGACGAGCTCGTGGCCCAGGTGTTCGAGCGGATCAGCGAGCGTCTGGCCCCGGACCCCGCGACGGTCGACGAGCTCGCACGCCGTCCCCCGTCCCGGTCGCTGTTCGCCGACTACGTCCGGGACATCGTCGCCCGGCTGACCGCCGACAGGGAGACGACCCTCGCACTCTTCGAGCTCCGACTCGAAGCCACCCGACACGCAGGTGTCGCGGAACAGGTGCGGCGATGGCTCGAGCAGACGTTCGCATCAGACGTCGCGTTCAACGCCGGCGCCGGCCTTCCCGGCGGGCGGGCCGAGATCGCGCTCTTCCACTACGCCATCGACGGCCTGCTGCTCGACCGGCTCACGGTTCCCATCGACCCGGGCACGCCGACCGACTCGATCGTCGCCGACCTCGTGGACAGGCTGCTCGCTCGTGCAGACTGACAGCAGCTCGAGGTGACTGCACAGCGCGCACCACGGCCGCGGGTCAGGACGCTTGCCGTCCGAAGTGCTGGCGGTAGCGCTCCGGCGTGGTGCCGACCCGGCGCCGGAAGGCCCGGTGCAGCGTCTCGGCGTGGCGGATGCCGACCCGTCGCGCGATGGCCGCCACCCTGAGGTCGGTGGTCTCGAGCAGGCGCCGCGCGGCTTCGATGCGCACCTGCTCGACGTAGGCGGCGGGCGTCGTGCCGGTCTCGGCGCGGAAGCACCGCGCGAAGTTGCGGGGGCTCATCGCCGCCCGGGAGGCGAGCGCGTCGACGCTGAGGTCGTCGTCGAGGTGATCGCTCAGCCACCGCTGCACCTCGGCGATCGAGGGCGTGGTCGCCGGTTGGGTGCCGAGCTGGGCGCTGAACTGCGCCTGGCCCCCCGGGCGGCGGACGAACACCACCAGCATGGCGGCGACCATGTGGGCGAGCTGCGGGCCGTGGTCCTCATCGACGAGCGCAAGGAACAGGTCGATGCCCGCCGTGACGCCGGCCGCGGTCCACCGGTCTCGATCGCGCACGTAGATCTGCTCGCTGCGCACGTCGACGCGGTCGAAGGCCGCGAGCTGGTCGGCGAAGGCCCAGTGCGTCGTCGCCGCGTGATCGTCGAGCAGGCCGGCACGGGCGAGGACGAGCGCTCCCGTGCAGACCGAGGTCGTGCGCCCGGCTCGACTGCCCAGGTCGGCGACATCGGCGACGAACCGGTCATCGTCGGCCACCGCGGGCGCCCCGAAGCCGCCGACGACCGTGAGCGTGTCGACGTCCACGCCCGACCGAGCCAGCTCTTCGAGAGCGACGTCCGCCCCCAGCCGCACCCCGCTGGCGGAGCGGACGTCCCTGCCGCCCGGTGTGGCCACGATCGTCCGGTAGAGGTCGGTGCCGGCGAAGTAGTTGGCGCCGTGCAGCACCTCGACCGGGCCGGCGAGATCGAGGAGCTGGAGGCCGTCCATGGCCACCAGGGCCACGGT
>JAFGPU010000106.1 GCA_016936035.1 Acidimicrobiales bacterium | reverse complement strand
TGCGCAGCGCGTCGTAGAGGTCGAGGTTGAACATCGCCGGCCTGTCGTCCCGTCAGATCCGTCTGCTCAGCCGGCGATCAGCCCTCGCCGCCTCCGATGAGGTCTTCGACGGTCACGCCCTTGGCCGCCTCGACCTCGGTCTCGGTGAAGCCGAACGGCTCGATGATGGGCAGGATCTCGTCGGCCTCCTTCATGGCGTTCAGCTCGTCGTTGAAGGCGTCGCGCAGCTCCTGGTCCTCGGGGCGGAACGCGAACGCCCCGCAGCCGAGCTGCTCCTCGCCGTCGATGACGGGGACGAAGCCCTCGGTGGCCTCGAAGCCCTCGAGCTCGGCCACCTGCTCGCGGACCGTGATGGCGGTGAGCGCCACCGCGTCGATGCGCCCCGCGGTCAGGGCGTCGAACAGGTCGGGCGTCGTCTGGAACTCGTTGATCTGGCCATCCGGCACGCCGCTGTCGGTGGCGTAACCGGCCTCGACCGCACCGGCGAGCACGCCCAGGTTGATGCCGCTGTCGATGACGCTCTCGAAGTCGCTGAGGTCATCCGGGTTGCCCTCGGGCACGGCGAAGGCCGTGGTGGCGCAGTAGTCCGGATCGGCGAACGCCACCTGCTCGGCGCGCTCCTCGTTGATGAACATGCCGGCGGCGATGGCGTCCATGCGGCCCGCGTTCAGGCCGTTGATGAGCGCACCGAAGTCGGTGACCGTGTAGTCGACCTGGTCGATGCCCAGACGGGAGAAGATCTCCTTGGCCAGCTCCGGCGCCTCGCCGGTGGCCTCGCCGCCCTCCTCGTACCCGTAGGGCCGCTCGTTCGCGATGCCGATGGTCACGCCGTTCTCGACGTATTCATCGAGACCGGCCGCGCCGCCGCCGTCGCCTTCGGTCGTGCCGGCGTCGTCGTCGGTGGCGGCGTCGTCATCGTCGTCGCCGCAACCGGCAGCGGCGAGCGCGAGCACGCTCACCACCGCGAGGGCCCGCCACAGGCCGCGTGTCCGCTTCGGTTCTCTCATGTCGTCTGCCTCCAATGGAAGTTGCTGTCGGGGAACTCGGTGTCAGTCGTCGGAGGATGCGGGCAACACGGGCCCGAAGGGATGTCGTCGTTCACGCTGCGCCTCGCCCGCCACGCACGTCCACACGAACGCACGTCCACACCCGCGAGGTCGGCGCCTCACGCGGAGGCTAGCCACGTTGCCACCCGCCAGTCACTGATGGTCGCCTCGGTAACCGATCTGAAACGCGGATCAGATCGGGTCGAACCGCCGGTTCGCGATGTAGTGGGGCCGCGGGGCCGGCGCCGCGAAGGGCTGCTCCAGGGCGTTCTCGACGCTGTTGTAGACCTGGAACACGTTGCGGCGCGGCAGGGGCGTGATGTTGCTGTTCGAGCCGTGCATGATGTTGCACTCGAAGAACACGACCGTGCCCGCCGGACCGAGGCACTGCGCGATGCGGCCCCGCCGGTACAGCTCGGCCAGGCTGGCGTCGTCGGGCGTGCCGACCTCCTGGCGCCGCAGCGACTGCTCGTGGTGGTTGGCCGGCGTCTCGCCCTCGCACGACACGTACCAGCGGTGCGACCCGGCGATGGTGAGCAGCGGACCGTTCCACGAGGTGTTGTCGGTCAGCAGGACCGAGCAGCTCACCGCCCGCATCGACGGCATGCCGTCCTCGGTGTGCCAGGTCTCGAAGTCGGAGTGCCAGTAGAAGTCCTTGCCCCGGAACGCCGGCTTGAGGTTGACGCGGCTCTGGTGCACGTACACGTCGCTGCCCAGCAGCTGGCGCGCGACGCCCACCAACCGGGGATCGCGGGCGATGGCGCCCAACGGCCCCTCCAGGTCGTGCACCGCGAACAACGACCGCAGCGTGTCGCTGTCCGGCTCGACGATGGCCTCGGGACGGCCGCGTACGGCGGGGTCGGCCGCCAGGCGGTCGATCTCCGCGTTCAGCTCCGCGGCCTCGCTCGGTGCGAGCAGGCCCTCGAGCACGATGAACCCGTCGTCGGCGTAGGACTGCACGACGTCGGCGTCCAGCGGTCCGTCCCCGGAGCCGTGCACCACCGGGTCATGGCGCTCGGTGATGGTGGCCGGCCCGCCGAGCCGCGACGGATAGGCGTCGATGCGCTCGTCGGTGGCCGCACTCATGCCGGCTGCTCCTCGTCCGCCATGGTGAGCAGCGGGTAGGTGCCGTTCTCGTCGTGGGTCTCGCGACCCGTGCACGGCGGGTTGAACACGCACACCATCCGCATCTGGGTGGTGGCGCGCAGCACGTGCCGGTCGTGCTTGTCGAGCGCGTACACGGTGCCCGCCCGGATCTGGTGGACGTCGCCGGTCTCGACGTCCTCGAGCGTGCCCTCGCCCTCGATGCAGTACACGGCCTCGAGGTGGTTGCGGTACCACATGCGGGTCTCGGTGCCGGCATCGATGATGGTGTCGTGCAGGGAGAACCCCATGCGGTCGCCCGCCAGCAGCAGACGGCGCGAGTTCCAGGTCGGGGCGAACACGTGGGCGTCGCCGTTCATGGTGTCGTCGAGCGTGCGGACGATCACGATCCCACCTCCGCGTCGGCCTCGCTGGTGAGCAGGTCCTCGCCCAGCCGCTCGACGACGGCCTCGGTGGCCTCGTCGAGCACCTCGAACGCCTGGGCGATGGCGGCGTCGTCGACGATGAGCGGGGGCAGCAGCTTGACCACCTCGTCGGCGGGGCCGGCGGTCTCGACGAGCAGCCCGCGCTCGAACGCGGCGGCGGCGACCGCGTCGGCCGCCTCCGGCACGGTCGTGCGCACGCCCTGGATCAGGCCGCGGCCGCGGAGCTCCTCGTAGATGCCGTCGTGGCGCTGCGCCAGCGACTCGAGGCCCTCGGTCACGAGCGCCGCCTTGCGGTCGACCTCGCGGCGCAGGGTGTCGTCCTGCCAGAACAGGTCGAGCGCCGCGGTGGCGGTGGCGAAGGCCGGGTTGTTGCCGCGGAAGGTGCCGTTGTGCTCGCCGGGCTCCCACACGTCGTGCTCGGGCTTGAGCAGGGTGAGCGCCAGTGGCAGCCCCGACCCCGACAGCGACTTCGACAGGCAGACGATGTCGGGGTCGATGCCGGCCTCCTCCCACGAGAAGAACGGCCCGGTGCGGCCGCAGCCCACCTGGATGTCGTCGATGACGAGCAGGATGCCGTGCTCCTTGCACAGCTTGTCGAGCCGCCGCAGCCAGTCGGCCTCGGCGGCGTTGATGCCGCCCTCGGCCTGCACGGTCTCGACGATCACGGCCGCCGGGGTGTCGAGGCCGGTGCCGTCGGCGAGCAGGGCGGCGACGTAGTCGACGGTGTCGACGTCGTCGCCGAGGAACCCGTCGAAGGGCAGCGAGTCGGCGAAGGTGAGCGGCACGCCTGCGCCCTTGCGCTTCATGGAGTTGCCGGTGACCGCCAGCGAGCCCAGCGTCATGCCGTGGAAGGCGTTGGTGAAGCCCACCACCTGCTCGCGCCCGGTCACCTTGCGGGCGAGCTTCAGCGCGGCCTCGACGGCGTTGGTGCCGGTCGGGCCGGGGAACTGCAGCTTGTAGTCGAGGCCCCGGGGCGCGAGCACCACCTCGTGGAAGCGCTCGATGAACGTGCGCTTGGTGGTGGTGGCCATGTCGAGGCCGTGCAGCACGTGGCCGCCACGGACGTGGTCGACCAGCGCGTCGATGAGTGCCGGATGGTTGTGCCCGTAGTTGAGGGCGCCGGCGCCGGCGAAGAAGTCGAGGTACTCGCGGCCGTGCTCGTCGGTGAGCGTCCAGCCGTGGGCGGTCTGGAAGACCGCCGGCCATGACCGGCAGTATCCCCGCACCTCCGATTCATGGAGGTCGAAGGTCTGCATGATCAGATCACATCCTTGGGTTGCGGTTGTGCGCCTTGTGTCCCGTCCACAGCAGCCCGGGCCCCCGGCGAACCGGGGCCCAGCGGCCCGATGCGGAACAGGATCTCGGCCTCGTGCCCGCCGGGGAACAGGTCCTCCGGGTAGGCGACGCTGCGGTCGAGGTCCGTGCCGTGCCGCCGTGCCGTTCCCGAGAAGAGCGCGGCGGATGCCGCGTTCGACGGCGTCACCGTCGCCTCGAGCCAGCGTGCACCGGTGCGGGCGAGCAGCTCGTCGAGCATGCGAGCCGCCAGCCCCCTCCCCTGCGCGCGGGCCGAGACGCCGATCTGCCACACGAACACGACGTCCGGGCACCCGGGCGGGTGGAAGCCCGTGACGTAGCCGAGGATCTCGTCGTCTCCCCCGCCGGCCTCCGTCCCGTCGCCGCCGTCGGCACGCGGCCGGTGGGCGACGACACTGGTGGCGGAGAACCGGTCGCCCCACAGCACGTACGCGTAGGGCGAGTTCAGATCGAGACCCACGTCCTGGGCCAACCGCCACAGCGCCTGTCCGTCGCTGGGGGTCGGTGGTCGGAACCGGACGTCCCGCCCGGCCGTGTTCGCGCCGGGTGGTTGGGCTCGGTGCTGCACGACGTTCCGAACCTATAGAACTCTGACCCCCCGATCACAAGCCCGCTGGTCAGACGGGGTGACATCGCGAAAACGCGAGCCCCGGACGACCGCGCAGCGTGGTGCCCGGCCGCGGCGCCCGTTCGTGGCCCCGTCCGTCGAAGCTCATCGGAGGCGCTCGATCCGCACCCGGGCGCCGGCGGTGATCTCCTCGAAGCCGATCATCCCGCCGATCGACGGTGGTACGACGCGCGGCGGGACCGCCCGCGCCCGACCAACCACGACGTCGCCCGCACCGTCGCCGTCCTCGTCGACGACCTCGAGCTCGATGACCGTCGACGGGCGCCGCCCCATCGCGCCCAGTGCATCCTCGGCCTCCGCGGCCAGGCGCTCGAGGTCGGCCGGCGTGGCCGGCCCGCTCGCCGCGCGCGATGCCGCGTCGTACACGGTGGCCCGCAGCGTCGAGGTGGCGTAGAGCCCGACCATGACCTGCATGGCCAGAAACAGGAACAGCAGGAAGACCAGGAAGCCGATCGAGGTCGAGAACGCGCCGGCACCACGGTCGTCGCCCCGGGCCCGGCGCGACGAGCTCAGTTGCCCACCTCGCTGATGCGCTCGTTGGTATCGGACTCGATGTCCTCCCACATGCCGCGGAAGGCGGTCCACATCAGCGCGCCGATGGCCGCCATGATGAGCACCACGATGGCGGCTGAGATCACGCCCTCGCCCCGGTCGTCGTCCCGCCAGGCGGCGCGGCGCCGGCCCACGCGATGGCGGGCGGCGACCCACGCCGAGCTGGTGAGGGCGTAGAGCCGGAGCGATGGATCTGCCAACGATGCGGCCATGAGGGACCCTTTCGTGGTCGTCGTCACGTGTTGGAGAAGAGGCGCAGCGCCTCGATGAACGGCACGGCCAGGAAGATCACCCCGGGCACGAGAGCGGCGACCGTCACGGGGATCCACACCTGCTGGCCGCGCCGCTCGATGGTCTCGATGAGCTCGCGTTGGACGTCGCGGCGGATCGACCGGGCCTCGTCGCCGATGAGGCGCCCGAGGTCGCCGGCCTGGCGGTTGAGCGACAGCACGCTGACCAGCCGCCGCAACGCCTCGACGTCGGCGACCGCCGCCCATTCGCCCAGGGCCTCGACCTCGGTGAGGCCCTGGCGGATGCGGCCCGTGACGCGGACGAGATCGCGCCCGCACGCACCCGTGCCCCGCTCGGCGACTCGGGCCAGCGCGGCGCCGAGCGAGTACCCGGCGCCGAGCAACATGCCGAGCTGCTCGGACACGACCGGCAGCTCGAGGAAGATGCGGCGCTGCCAGCGCGCCGAGGCCGACGCGAGCTGCTGCTCGACGACGAGGAAGGCCAGCACGGGACCGGCGAGCACCAGCACCAGCGCCGGCACGCCCGCCAGCCCGAGCGCGATCGCGCTCAGCGCCGCGACCACGAGGCCGGCCACGGACCAGGCCAGCTGCCGCACGCGGAACGCGGTGACGTCGAGGGGCGAGTGCACGCGCTCGAGCCGCACCGCCAACGGCTCGGTCACGCCGACGGCCCTGGCGACGTGCGCGCCGACCGCCCGGGCGAGCGGGCCCACGACATGGGCGAACGACGCCGCCGACATGACCGCACCCCGCCGGCGCGCGCCCGCGCCGCCGGCGACGTAGGGCGCGAGGCGGTCGACGAGCGGGCGCCGGCGGAACCAGCGCAGCTCGCCGAGCAGCAACGTCGACCCGGCGAACAGCGACAACGCCACGACGGCGGCGACCTGGGCGCTCACGGTGCCGTCCTCACTCGTAGAACACCCTTTCCTCTTCGGGCAGCACCAGCAGTCGTCCCGCCCACACCCAGCAGGCGACGACGGCCCCGATGCCGATCGCGACCATGACCTGCCCGCCGGGCGTGGCGTAGGCGGCGCGCCCGTTGCCGATGGTCATGCCGACGAGCGCCATGCCGAACGGGACGAGCAGGACGAACCGTCGCGCGAACCGCACGCCTGCCTGCTTCGCCCGGGCGTCCTTGCGGCCCTGCACGTCGAGGACGCGGTCCTCGATCAGCGCCTCGAGCCGCCGGTCCAGGTCGGACCCGCCCACCTCGTGGGCGACGAGCAGCGTCTCGCAGGCCGCGTCGGCGGTCGGGTCGGCGAGGCCGGCCTTGAGCACCCGGATCGTGCGCTCGAAGTCGGTCGAGAGCAGCCACTCGCGCTGGGCCGCGACGAACGGCGGGCGCAGGCTCTCGGGCGTCCGCCGCCCGGCCTCGAACAGGGCCTGGGGGATCGAACGCCCGAGCGACGACGTGAGGATGCGGATCTCCTCGATGATGCGGGGCCAGGCCCGTTGGGCGTCGGCGCGCAGCTGGGCACGCCGCACCCGGTACGACGCCAGGGGCGTGGTCGCGAGGCACAGGGCCAGGACGAGCGCGGACAGCGGGCCACCGAAGACGGCGAGCCCGATGGCCGCGCCCGCGATCGCCAGGCCGGCGCTCACTGCGACGAACTGGCGCACGTCGACGTCGACCAGGCCCGCCTGCACGAGCCAGTCCGACAGGCTGCGGCGGCGCCGCACCGCCCGGGCCGGCGGCGGCCCGAGCCCCACACCTCGCCAGCCGAGCACGACCGCGGTGTACAGGTAGAAGGCGCCCGCCGACGCGCACAGTGCGAGCAGCAGGCCGGTCACGCGTCGACCCGACGGGACTGGAGCAGGGCGCGGACGTCGTACCCGGCGTCGGCCAGCGGGCGCGCGGCCCGCGCGGGCAGGTCGCCGGTCCACTGCAACGGCTGGTCGTTGCCGCCCCGGCGGAACACCTCGGTGGCGGTGAAGTGGGTGGCGTCGGCCCCGCCCGCCAGGTCCTCGACGGCGATCACCTCGGTGACGCGCGGCCCTGCGGTGGTGCGGGCGCAGTGCACGACGACGTCGATGCTCTCGCTGACCAGCGAGTTGAGCGCACCGAGCGGCAAGCCACCCGAGGTGTCGGCCAGCTGGCAGATGAACCGCAGCCGGGTCAGGGCCTGCCGCGCCGACCCGGCGTGGATGGTCGTGTAACCGGTCACCCCCGACGACAGCGTGAGCAGCAGCGGCAGCGCCTCCCGGTCGCGCACCTCGCCGACGACGGCGACGTCCGGGGCCATGCGCAGGAAGCCCGCGACGAGCCGGCGGAGGTCGACCGCGGGGCGGTCGCTGCGCGCCGCCCGGGTCTGCATCTGAGCCACGTTCGGCACGGGAACGTCCGACTCGAACACCTCCTCGGCGACGACCACCCGCAGGCTCGGGTCGAGCTCCGCGGTGGCGCACGAGAGCAACGTGGTCTTGCCCGAGCCCGGCGGCCCTGCGAACACGATCGAGAGACGGGCCCGCACGCACGCGGCGAGGAAGGCGGCGACCTGGGCGGTGAGCATGTCCCGCTCGACCAGCTCACCCAGCGACCGGAACGGGATGCCCGTGAACTTGCGAATGTTCACCAGCACGTGGCCGCCCCGGGCGATGTCACCGTGCACGACGTGGACCCGGGCGCCGTCGTCGAGCTGCGCGTCCTGCAGGCCCTCGGCGGGGTCGAGCTTGCGGTGCGCCGTCGACGCGTCGTCGAGCAGCTTGGTGAGGGTGCGCACGACGTGCTCGTCGTCGTGGAAGACCTCGTCGTGGTAGCCCGACGGGCCGTGATGACGGCGCACGAAGATGGCGGTGGGCGCGTTGACCATCACCTCCCACACGTCGTCGTCGGCGAGCAGCGGCGTCAGCGGTCCGTAGCGGGCCAGGTTGCGG
>JAFGPU010000105.1 GCA_016936035.1 Acidimicrobiales bacterium | reverse complement strand
CGGGGCGGCCGCAGCTGCGTCTTGGATCTGGTGGCTCGCGAGCAGCCTCGTCAGGAGTGGGCTGCGTTGGCCGACCGGTACCGCGCGTCCTTCGCAGTGGTCGAGTGCATCTGCTCCGACGTCGAGCTTCACCAGAGCCGAATCGACGGTCGGCGACGTGAGATCCCTGGCTGGTACGAGCTGAAGTGGGAGTGGGTCGACCGTGGGCGCCAGCTCTACGAGCCCCTGAGCGAACCGAAGGTCGTGATCGACGCCATCGAGCCGCTGGAGCACAACCTCGACGTCGTCATGCACCATCTCAGCACCGAGCGACTCCCAGGCCCAGGAGTCGACGCGTAGCCGTCGCGAGCTCGCGTCAACGCCCCTGATCGCCGGCTAGGCAACGCACCTCGCACCACTTGGACCGTCTCCGAACGCCGATCAAAGAGGCTTCACCGCGCAACTACGTGCGCTCGCCCCTCCAGCCTCGATCGCTCACGCTCCGTCACGAACTGGCCATCCGCGCGCAGCCGCTGATGGCGGGCCGCGCGCGATGGTCCGTGTCCGCCAACACCGCCCGACTCGGCGCACCGCAGTCCTGTGTCACCTCCCTCCGAAACGTGCGCACCGCAACTATCGGAACAAGGTGACACACCCCATCACACCACCCACGTCAATCCGAGACCCGCAGGATCGGCCATGCCGCGGCTGCTCAGCGAGCGTCGCCCCGACGGGAACGCCCGGGCTCAGGCGGGGCGGTAGGTCACCGGCAGGCTCTGCAGGCCTCGGATGACCATGCGCTCGCTCCACACCGGATCGCCGGCGAGCGCGATGTCGTCGAGGCCGAACACCAGCGCGCCCAGCGCCACCTCGCCCTGCAGCCGAGCGAGGTGCGACCCGAGGCAGTGGTGGATGCCGGAGCCGAACTGGATGTGCTGGGCGGCGTCCGGCCGGTCGACGTGCACGTGGTCGGGGTCGGTCCACCGCTCGGGGTCGCGGTTGGCGGCGCCCACCGCCGCGTAGATCACGTCGCCTGCCGCGACCTCCCGGTCGCCGATCGTCGTGGGCCGCAGGGCGATGCGCCGGACGAACTGGTTGGGTCCGTCGAAGCGCAACAGCTCGTTCACCGCGTTGGGCATGAGGTCGGGGCGGGACCGCAGCAGCTCGAGCTGGTCCGGCTGGCGGAGCAGCGCCAGCAGCCCGTTGCCGATGAGCGACGTCGTCGGCTCGTGGCCGGCCACGTAGAGGGTGACGACCTGGGCCACCAGCTCGTCGCGGGTGAGGCGGTCACCGTCCTCCTCGGCCTGCACCAGCTCGGTCAGCACGTCGTCCGCGGGCGCGGCGCGCTTGGCCTCGATCAGGTCGTCGAGGTAGCCGTACATCTCGTCCATGAGCGCCTGGCAGCGGGCGTGCTCGTCGTCGTCGATGACCGGGTCGAGCATGCGGGCTACGGCCTGGATCCAGGCGCGCACACGGGGCGCGTCCTCGTCGGGCAGCCCCAGCATCTCGTTGAACACGGCCACCGGCAGCGGATACGCGAAGTCGCCGATCACGTCCATCGCGCCGCGGGGCGCGAGGTCGGCCATCGCCGCGTCGACCCGGTTGACGACCATGGCGCGCAGCCCCTCGACCGGCCGGGGACCGAACGGCCGCTGCAGCAGCTTGCGCAGGCGGTGGTGGTCGGGGTCGTCGCGCAGCACCAGCGTGTCCGAAGGGCGGCCGCTGCGGGACTGGCGCGCTCGCTGCAGCTCGACGACGCTGGTCGCCCGGGCGTTGTCGAGCTCGACGCTGATCTCGGGGTCGCGCAGCAGCGTCACCACGTCGTCGAAGCGGGTGAGCACCCATCCCTGCAGCAGCTCGGACCAGTGGACCGGATCGTGGGCGCGCAGCCGGGCGTACTGCTCGTAGGGCGAGGCGACGAAGCCCTCCTCGAACGGGTCGAACGCCACCGGACCACCGTTCCCGGACCGGCCCTCCGCCGTCACCGAGGTCATTCGGCCACCACTGCCGGAAGCGCCTCCACGCCGGTCAGCCACGGTCGCCCGGCCGCGGCCAGGGCGTCCCACTTGCCGAGGTCTTCGCCGGTCTGGCCCAGGTCCGCGGGCGTCGGGCCGATGCGGGCCGCCAGCGGCGCGAGGGCGTCGACGTCGAAGCCGTACACCGCCGCGGTGTTGCCGCCCAGCATCGCCCGGGTCTCGTCGACGGGGATGTCGTGGAACGCCCCCCGCAGCCACTCGCGGGTGTGCGGCCAGGTGCCCTCGGGATGGGGGAAGTCGTTGCCCCACATGATGTTCGCGACACCGATCTCGTAGCGCCGGGCCAGCTCGCGCCGCCGCGTGTTGGACGCGCCGATGGCGCACTGGGCGTCGAACACCTCGCTGGGCCGGCGGGCCAGGTTGGCGGTGAGCTGCTCGCCCAGCTTGCGGGACCCGTGCTCGCGGTCGTACACGGTGTCCATCGTCCACAGCAGGTCGGGCGCCCAGAAGGCGCCGCACTCGGTCACCACGAACCGCAGGTCGGGGTGGCGGTCGAACACCCCCGCCCAGATGAGGAACCACAGCGGCCGCGACGACCACCAGCGCACCTCGGTGGTGTACATGCCGACGTGCGGGCCGTACGACGCCTTGTCGGCCGAGCCCGAGTGCACGTGCACCGGCATGCCCAGCTCCGCGCAGGTCGCCCACACGGGCTCGTAGCACGGGTCGTGGTAGGGCGGGTAGGGCTGCCACATCGAGGGGATGAGGATGCCGCCCCGCAGGCCCGACTCGCGTGCCCGCCGGATCTCGGCCACGGCCGCGTCGACGTCGTAGATGGGCACGATGGCCACGCCCGCCCGCCGCTCGGGACTGGTGCGGCACAGCTCGGCCAGCCAGCGGTTGTGGGCGCGGGCACCGGCCATCAGCAGGGTGGGATCCGTGTCGCCCCCGGCGGCCAGGCCGGCGCCGAACGGGGCGCTCGCGCCGGCGGTCACCGCGTCGGCGTCGGGGAAGATCACCTCGCCCACCACGCCGTCGGCGTCGAGCTCCTTGTCGCGCCGGGCGGCGTCCCAACCGCCCCGCAGGCCCTCGGCGTTGTCGGCCTCCCACTGCTCGGCGAAGTCGGCGTTG
>JAFGPU010000523.1 GCA_016936035.1 Acidimicrobiales bacterium | reverse complement strand
GGTGTGGCCCTCGACGTACTCCATGACGATGAAGTAGGTGCCGTTGGCCTCGCCCCAGTCGAACACGCTGACGATGTTGGGGTGCTGCAGGTTGGCGGCCGCCTGGGCCTCGCGGCGGAAGCGTTCGACGAACCCGGCGTCGGTGGCGAGCGCCGGGAACAGCACCTTGACCGCGACCGGCCGGTCGAGCAGTTGGTCGCGTGCCAGGTAGACCTCGGCCATGCCGCCGCGCCCGAGCCGCCGGTGCAGTTCGTACCGGCCGTTGAAGATGACTTGGTTCTGCTGCGACATGCGATCCCCAGGTTATGAGATGGGGGTGATCAGCCCGGAGTCGGGCGGTGTGCCCGACATCATCCGCCCGCGCCTGTGTCCCCGTCCTGCTGCTCCACCCGGGTGGGAGGAGTCAGTGCCTGCTTCATCACTGCGGCGGCGATCGGTGCCGCCACCGCTCCACCAGTCTGCTCGCTCGCGCCCTCCTGCCCCTCGACGATGACCGCGACGGCCACCTGCGGCGCCTCGCCGGGGGGCCCGGCGAAACCGATGATCCATGCGTGCGACCGCGGCGGGTCGGTGCCGAGCTGGGCCGTGCCCGTCTTGCCGCCCACGACGAACTCGTCGAGGCCCTCGTCCAACCGGCTGGCCGTGCCGTCGGTGACCACCGAGACCATGCCCTCGCGCATCGTGCCCGCGGTCTCGGGCGACATCGCCGTGGTCCACACCTCGGGGTCGTACTCGGCGACCTTGTTGCCCTGGTCGTCGCGCACCTCGCGCATGACGTGGGGCTCCATGACGTCGCCGTCGTTCGCGACCGCCCCGGCGATCATCGCCATCTGCAGCGGTGTCGCCCGCACGTCGTTCTGCCCGATGGCGGCCTGGGCGAGGGTGGGCGGGTCGTCGACGACGCGTTCCGGGAACGTCGACTGCACCCCGTCGGGCACGTCGAAGGGCACGTCGCGGTCGAAGCCGAACCCCCTCGCCACGTCCTGCAACTCGTCGCCGCCCGTGTCGACGCCCATCTGGGCGAACGACGTGTTGCACGAGCGCTGCAGGATCTCGAACAACGTGCCCCCGCAGCTCGCGCCGCCGAAGTTGGGGATGGCCTGACCCCCGACCGGCGGCTGGTAGCTGTCGGTGACCGGGTAGGCGGGCCCCTCGGGCGTCACGCCGCCCCGCTCGATGCCGGCCGTCGCGGTGACGATCTTGAACGTCGACCCCGGGAAGAAGTTCTCGCGGAACGCCCGGCTGCGGGTCGGGCGGTCCTCGTCGGCGTTGAGCACGTCCGAGGTCGCCTCCGCGGCGTCGAAGTCGTGGGAGGCCAGCTGGTTGGGGTCGTAGGACGGGAACGACCACATGGCGATGACCTCGCCGCTGCGAGGGTCGAGCGCCACGACCGAGCCCTCGCGATCGCCCAACTGATCGCTCGCCACCTGCTGCACGTCGTGGCGCATCGACAGGATGACGTCGCCCACCACGTCGCGGTCGACGAACAGGTCGCCGAGCCGGTCGAGGCTGAGCCCGATGTCGTCGCCCGTGAGGTAGCCGTTGTACTCGCGCTCGAGGCCGGCGTCGCCCAGCTCGAACGCGAAGTACCCGGTGACGTGGGCGAAGAGCTCGCCCGTCGGGTAGGTGCGCCGGAGCTCGTAGCGGTCGTCCGACGGCACCGACTCGGCCAGCACGTGCCCGTCGGCCGAGACGATGTCGCCCCGCGGCGCGGAGAAGTCGCGCTCGATCGTGCGGACGTTCTCAGGCTTGTCCTGGAGCTCGTCGGCTTCGAAGATCGTGAGCCGGTTGACCTGCACGAACAGGGCGCCGTAGCACAGCACCAGGAACACGCCGAGGTTGCGGATCTGCTTGCTCATGCGACCGACCCCACCTCGGTGAGCTGGCCCGCCGCCGCCCGCTCCATGTCACGCTCGGCGGTGTCGTTCGAGATGCGCAGCAGCAGCGCCAGCAGCACCCAGTTCGCCAGCAGCGACGACCCGCCGTAAGAGATGAACGGCAGCGTCACGCCCGTCAGCGGGAGCAGCCGGACGACCCCGGCCATGATGATGAACGCCTGGAAGCCGAGCAGCGTCGTGAGGCCCGTGGCGAACAGGCGCTCGAAGCCGGTGCCGGCCTGCTGGGCGATGCGCAGCCCGGCGCCGATGATGAGCAGGAACCCGACGAGCACCGCGGTGGCCCCGAGCAAACCCAGCTCCTCGCCGATGGCGGCGAAGATGAAGTCGCTCTCGACGACCGGGATGTTGAGCGGGACGCCCAGGTTGAGGCCCGTGCCGGACACGCCGCCGTCGGCGAACGCGAACGCCGACTGGATCACCTGGTAGCCCTTCTCCTTGCCCCACGGGTCGATCCAGGTGTCGAACCGCTCCTGCACGTGGCTGAACTGGTTGAACGCGAGGAAGCCGCCGCCGAGGAACAGCAGGATGCCGACCGCCAGGTACGAGGCCCGTTCGGTCGCCACCCAGATGAGCACCAGGAACAAGGTGAAGAACAGCAGCGACGACCCCAGGTCCTTCTCGAGCACCATCACCACGAGGGCGACCGCCCACGCGATGAGGATGGGGCCGAGGTGCTTGGGGTCGGGCAGCGAGAAGGGGCCGAAGGCCCGGTTGATGGCGAGCAGCTCGCGCTTCTCGACCAGGTAGCCGGCGAAGAACACCGCGAGAGCGAGCTTGGCGAACTCGCCCGGCTGGAAGTTGACCGGCCCGAGCTCGACCCAGATGCGGCTGCCGTACTTGGTGCGGCCGATCACCGGCAGCAGCGGCAGCAGCAGCAGGACCAGGCCGATGAACCCGGCCGTGTAGCGGTAGCGCTCGAGCCGGCGCACGTCGGTGACCACCACGAGGGTGGCGATGAACGCGGCGACCCCCAGGATCATCCACAGCGACTGCAGGCCAGCCAGGCCCGCGGGCTTCGCCTTGGCCTCGTCGAGCCGCACGATGAACACGTAGCCCAAGCCGTTGAGCAGCGACGCCAGAGGCAGCAGCATGCCGTCGGCGTGCGGCGCCAGGCGACGCACCGCGATGTGGGCGACGATCGGCAGGCCGACGATGATGCCGAGGAACGGCCCCACCGTGGTGGGGATCTTGCTGTCCTCGGGCAGCGTCGCCAGCAGGTACGCGCCGACCACGAACATCGTGCCCAGCACCAGCAGGCCGAGCTCGGT
>JAFGPU010000522.1 GCA_016936035.1 Acidimicrobiales bacterium | reverse complement strand
TCACGGCTGACCGGCGTGGAGCGCGACGATCTGATCCGCGATCGTCAGCCAATCGCGCCGCCGCGGGATGTGGCCCATGTCGTCGATGATCGTCAGGGATCCGGCGGTCCCAGCGGCGATGGCGTCTGCGTGGGCGACCGGCACGATGCGGTCGAGGCGGCCGTGGAACACCTGGGTGGGAATCTGGATGGAGCGAAGCGTCTCCATCGTGGGCCAGTCGAGCCGGAACGCGGCCTCCTGGTGGCGCGCCACGGCCTCGGGCCGGTACGGGGCTCGTCGATCACCAGCCGCGATCGACGCGACGGCCCATGCTCGATCGGCGTCTGTCGTCTCACCCATGGCGCGCAGGAGCTCGTCGGCCCGGTCGGGCTCGTCGACGTCGAGAGCACCGAAGAAGTCCTCACCCATGCCGGCCTCCGGGTGGGGGCTCAGGGCTGCGATGTAGGTGAGTGACCGGACGCGCGGGGCGTGGTGCCCGGCGAGGTACGTCAACATCAGGCCGGCCATCGAGATGCCGACGACGTGGGCGGTCTCGACCGCGGCGGCATCGAGCACGGTGACAGCGTCCTCGGCGAGGGTGGTGATCGTGTAGGCGTCTCCGCCTGCACCTGACAGGCCCGTGTCCCGTGGGTCCCATCGCAGCACCGAGAGGCCGCCCGACAGCAAGGCAGAGCTGAACTCGGCCGGGAAGAGATCGGTCGGATCCCCGCGGCCGGGGATCAGCAGCACGGCGGGGCCATCCCCCTCGTGGTCGAACCACAGGTCCACCCCGTCCGGGGTCGTCACGATCATTCGTCGAGTATGACCGGCCCAGCAGCCTCTGACGCTGGCGTGTCGGCGCGGGCTGCAGCGGAGATCGCGAGCCGTACCGATCCACGGCAGCCCGTCCTGCCGGCGGCTGGCACGACGACGCGCGTCGAGATCGTCAGAGCTTGAAGATGCTCAGGTAGGTGGCGTCGGACTCGGCAGCGAAGTCGCTGTGCACCGACCCGGCGGCCGCCGCGTAGGCGTCGCCCGCCTGCATGGTGCGCCCCTGGTTGCGGAGGGTGCCGGCGAGCACGTAGAGGAACTCGGCGTGGGCGTGCTCGTGGTACGTGCCGGCGTAGCCGGCCTGGGCCTCGACCAGGGCGACGAGGTACCCGTCGGCGCTGCCGAGCACCTTGGCCCGCGCGTCGCCCGCCTCGCCCCAGGCGACCCACTCGACGTCGGCTGCCTGGGTGATGTCCCATCCCTCGAGTGATGGCGTCATGGTTCTACGTCCTTGTGTGCGATGGGGGTCGTTGCTGCCGTCCGATCGAGATTGCCGTCCGATCGACGACTTGCCAGTGGAAAGACTAACGTGCCACTGGCAAGATTGCACGAGGATGTGACCGATGACCCGAGATCGAGACCGCCCCTACCACCACGGCGACCTGCGCCCCGCCCTGCTCCGCGCCGCCGTCGACGCCATCGCCGAGGTCGGGCCCGCCGGGATGAGCATGCGAGAGGTGGCCCGGCGTGCGGGCGTCAGCCACACGGCCGCCACCTACCACTTCGGTGACAAGGCCGGGCTGCTCACCGCCGTGGCCGTGGAGGGCTACCGCCTGCTCGGCGACGCGCTCGCCGCCGCCGAGCAGGAGCATCAGAGCTTCCTCGAGGTCGGGGTGGCCTACGTGCGGTTCGCCGTCACCCACCGCCCCCACTTCGACGTGATGTTCCAGCCCGCGCTCCACCACGCCGACGACGCCGAGCTGCAGGCCGCCAAGGCACGGACGGCGGCGATGCTCTACGGCACCGCCGAGGTGGACGACCGGCGGCGGGCCGAGGGCGTGGCGGCGTGGTCGCTCGTGCACGGCCTCGCGACCCTGTGGCTCAACGGCAACCTGCCGCCCCAGCTCGCCGGCGACCCCGAGGCCACCGCCCGGGTGGTGGCCTCGCACCTCCGCCTCCCGCACCGGTGACCACTGGGCCGTGCGCTCGATGTCAGCTAGACAGCGGAACGGCGACACCCGGCCGCCGAGCAGGAGGAGCACCACGATGATCGACCAGGTGATCGAGCGATGGCACCAGCACCTGCGGGGGGCGCTGCCCGGCGGCCTCGACGAGCTGCTCGCCGACGACGTGGTGTTCTACTCGCCGGTGGTGTACACGCCCCAGGAGGGCAAGGCCATCACGAAGCTCTACCTCGAGGCCGCCGGCCAGACGCTGCCCGGCGACACCGCAGCCGGCGACACGCCGGCGGACGACCGGCCGTCGTCGGGCGGTGGCTTCCGGTACACCAAGCAGGTCATGGCGGGCGACACGGCGGTGCTCGAGTTCGAGACCACCGTCGAGGGCAAGTACGTCAACGGCGTCGACATCATCCGCTGCGACGACGCTGGGCGCATCGTCGAGTTCCGGGTGATGATCCGCCCGCTGCAGGCGGTCAACGTCGTCCACGAGCAGATGCGGGCCATGCTCGCATCGATGAAGCCGGCTGACTGACGGCGGGACCATCGGCCCTGTCGGGTCGCGGTGGCGCCGGCGCACAGTCGAGGAGACCGCTCGACGCGCGCCGGACGGTCGACCTCGACCACGAGGAGGTGCCATGGCAGGCCGCGGGAGGGAGAGCGACAGGGCCGAGGGGCAGCACCCGACGGTCGACGGCACCGTGGCTCCCGGCTTCGAGCCGGTGCGCGACGCGTTCGTCGACAACTTCACGAGGCGCGGCGAGTGGGGCGGGGCGGTGTGCGTGGTCGTCGCCGGCGAGGTGGCCGTCGATCTCTGGGGTGGGGTCCGGGACCGGGCGACCGGCGCACCCTGGTCCGCCGACACGATGACCCTCGTGCACTCGACCACCAAGGGACTGTCGGCCATGGTGTTGGCGCTGCTGCACTCCCGCGGGCTCCTCGACTACGACGAGCGGGTGGCCACCTACTGGCCCGGGTTCGCCCAGGCCGGCAAGGAGGACATCACCGTGCGCCAGCTCCTGGCGCACCAGGCCGGGCTCTTCGCCTTCGACGAGCGGGTCGATCGGGACGTCGTGGCCGACCTCGACCGCCTGGCCGGGGTGATGGAGCGCCAGCGTCCCATCTGGCCGCCGGGGGAGCGTCAGGCGTACCACGCCATCACGCTCGGGTTCTACGAGAACGAACTGGTGCGACGCATCGACCCCGGGCACCGCACCATCGGACGAGTCCTGCACGAGGACATCGCCACGCCGCTGGGGGTCGGGGGCGAGGTCTACATCGGGACCCCGTCCGCGGTGCCCGACGAGCGGCTCGCGGCCCTGGTCGCCCCGGGGCTGTGGGCGCGGCTGACCTCGCTGCCCCTCAGCGTCACGATCGACGCGCTGCGGCGCGGCTCGGTGCTGCACCGGTCGCTGATCGCCAACCCCGGCACCAGCTTCTACGTCGATCGCGAGCACGTCGTCGTCCGCGACCTCGAGGTCCCCTCCGGCGGCGCGGTGGCGACGGCCCGGGCCATCGCGACCGGCTACGGGGCCTTCGCCGCCCCCGGTGGACCGCTCGGTCTGCGAGCGCAGACGCTGGAGGCCCTCGCCGAACCGGCGACGCCGGCGCGCGCGGGCTTCCAGGACGAGTGCTTCCGCGGGCCTGTGAAGTTCTCGCTCGGCTTCATGAAGCCCGGCGAGCTCGTGGACTTCGGGTCCGACGCCGCCTTCGGGGCGCCGGGGGCGGGCGGGTCGATGGGACTCGCTGACCCCACGGTCGGCCTGGGCTACGGCTACGTGACGAACAAGATGGGCATGGACCTCGAAGGCGACCCTCGCGACGTGGCGTTGCGGCGCGCCGTGGCGCAGGTCCTCGCAACCTCGTGAGCAGCCGGCACCCGCGACGCCCGTCCTGGGTCTGGCGACGGGGCCTATGCTCGGCCGACCGGCTGAAGAGGGGGACGGCCAGTGGACGCGACAGCCATCGAGATCGCCGAGTCGGTGCGACGGGGCGAGCGGCGGGCGACCGACGTGCTCGACGAGGCGCTCGCCGCCATCGCCGACGGCAACGAGCGCCTCGGCGCGTTCGTGCACCTCGACGAGGGGGCGGCCCGCGCCGCGGCCGAGGCGGTCGACGCCGCCGTGGCCGACGGGCGCGACCC
>JAFGPU010000521.1 GCA_016936035.1 Acidimicrobiales bacterium | reverse complement strand
TGGCCGAGCCGGGCGACCGCTCCCGCAACCTCGCCGAGTCGGTCGCCTGCCCGGTGTGCGACGGGCAGTCGGTGGCCGACTCCGACTCGGACGCCGCCGGCTTCATCCGGGCCCGCATCGACGAGCTCATCGCCGACGGCGCGTCCGATGCCGAGATCCGCGACGAGCTTGCTGCCGCCTACGGCGAGGACGTGCTCCTCACGCCGGGCCGGTCGGGGGTGTCGAGCCTGGTCTGGGCCCTGCCGGTGGCGGCGCTGGTGGCCGCCTTCGCCGGCCTGGTGGTCGCCTTCCGGCGATGGCGGGGCGGCGGTGCCGCCCAGGCCACCGACGCCGACCGCGCCCTGGTCGACCGGGCGCGCCGCGAGCCGGCCGGGGGCGCCGCGGCCGCCAGCACCGGCGACCGGGCCCGCGGCGAGCAGGACGGGGCGCCGTGACGGCCACCACCGACGACCGCGCGCCCGGGCCCGACGGCGGCGGCACCGCGCCGGCGGCCGACCGCACGCCTCCGGGCCGCCGCCGGCTCGACCCCGATGCCCTGGCCGCGCTCGAGGACCAGCGCGACTTCCTGCTGCGCTCGCTCGACGACCTCGAGCGCGAGCACGACGCCGGCGACGTCGACGACCGCGACTACGAGACCCTCAAGGACGACTACACGGCGCGCGCCGCCCGCACCATCCGGGCCATCGAATCGCACCAGGCGCGCCTGGCCGCGACGCGGCGCCCGCGGTCGTGGCGACGGGTCGCGGCGACGGTGGCCGGCGTCACGGCGTTCGCGGTGCTGGCCGGCGTGCTGGTCGCCCAGGCCTCGGGGCGCCGCGAGGCCGGCGACTCGCTCACCGGCGACATCCGCCAGTCGACGCGCACCCAGCTGGCCGAGGCGGTCGACCTCGCCAGTCAGCAGCGCTACGACGAGGCCATCGAGATCTACGACGACGTGCTCGCCGACCAGCCCGACAACGCCGAGGCGCTCACCTACCGGGGCTGGTTCCAGTACCAGTCCGGCGACACCGCCGGCGCCGTCGACAGCCTCACGGCGTCGCTCACGGCCGACCCGGACTACCCCGACACGCACGCCTTCCTGGCCGTCATCCTCAGCCGGGCCGGGCAGACCGAGCTGGCCCTCGAGGAGCTCGACAGGCTCGACGCCCTCGATCCGCCGCCGGAGATCCTGCAGCTCGTGGCACCGCTGCGGGAGCGCCTCGAGAGCGAGGCCGGCGCGGAGACCAGCGCGACGACCGCCCCCGCCGGACCGTCGTCGCCCACCTCGGCGCCGTCGCCCTGACGACTGCCAACCGACGAGCGTCGGCGGGCTACCAGGCGTCGATCTCGGGCGGGGCGATGTAGCGGGCCTTGGCCCAGCGCTCGCCGTCCCAGGTGACGACCCAGGTCGACGCCTTGGGCCACACGAACGGGTCCTTGAACCGGGCCGTGGTCGCCTTGAGGATGCGGAGCATCTCGGGGATGACGTCGCCGTGGCTGCACACGACCGCCGCGTCGTCCTGCTTGCGCAGCTCGTCCGCCAGGGCGAGCGCGTCGACGCCATCGGCGCCCTCGGCCAGCCGCTCGTCCTCCTCGACCCCCACGCCGATGCGGTCGGCCAGCGGGTCGAGCGTCTGGGTGCAGCGCCGGTAGGGGCTGCTGACCATGCGGCTGACGCCGACCGGTGCCAGCGCGTCGGCGATGGCCTCGGCCTGGCGGCGGCCCTTGGTGGTGAGCGGCCGCCGCTCGTCCGGCCCGTCCCAGCGGGAACGGCTGCCGGCGTGGGCGTGGCGGACGACGTAGAGCCTCATGCGCGCGGTGCCGGGGGCTGGTCTCGTGGGGAGCGACGCAGCATCGCACGATGATGCCAGAACCGGGTCCAGGCCCGGGAGTCTCAGCCCCCGGTGAGCGCCCGCAGGTCGGCGAGGACGCGCGGGAGGGCGTCCAGCAACCGGTCGACGTCCTCGTCGGTGGTCGACCACCCGACCGACAACCGCAGGCTGTGGTGGGCGTCGACCCCCATGGCCTCGAGGACGGGTGACGGCTCGAGCGACTCGGACGAGCACGCGCTGCCGGAGTGGGCGGCGACCCCCGCACGGTCGAGCCCGAGCAGCACGGCCTGGGGCTCGATGCCGTCGACGCCGAGACACACGATGTGGGGCAACCGGTCGTCGGGGTCGCCGTAGAGGCGCAGGCCGTCCAGCCCGGTCGCCCCGCCTGCGACCGCGGCGACGATGCGGTCGGTCAGGCGACGCTGCTCGGCGCCGTCGGTCTCGACGCCGGTGGCGCCGTCGCCGGCCAGCACCCGGCAGACCGAGCCGAGGGCGGCGAGGGCGGGCACGTTCTCGAACCCGCCCCGGCGGGCGCGCTCCTGGTCGCCGCCCACGAGCAGGGGCGGGAGCCGCAGGCCCTGGCGGACGAGCAGACCGCCGACGCCCGGCGGCCCACCGAACTTGTGGGCGCTGAACGACAGCAGGTCGGCCCCGAGCGCCCGGAACGCCACGGGCTCGTGCCCGACCGCCTGGGCGGCGTCGACGTGCACCAGTACGCCCCGCTCGCGGCACGCGGCCACCGCGGCCGCCACCGGTTGCCGGGTGCCGACCTCGTGGTTCCCCCACTGCAGGTGGACGAGTGCCGTGTCGTCACGGACCGCCGCGACCAGCGCGTCGACGTCGACGTGTCCCTGCGCGTCGACCGGCACGACGGCCACCTCGCCGTGGCGGGCGGCGGCCAGGCGCACCGCCGAGTGCTCGACGGCGGGCACGACCTGGTGGCGCCCGCGGGCGGCGGCGCCCCAGCAGGCGGCGGCGATGGCCTCGGTGGCGCCGCTGGTGAACACGACCTCGCGGGGACGGGTGCCCAGCATGTCGGCCACGTGCTGGCGGGCCTGCTCGACCGCCACCCGGGCGGTGAGCCCCTCGGTGTGGATGCGTCCCGGGTCGCCCACGATGTCGAAGGCCGCCACCATCGCGTCCCGCGCCTCGGGGCGCATCGGCGAGGTCGAGGCGTGGTCGAGGTAGGACCGTGCAGTCACGTCACGAACGGTAACGGCGCCGCCCGGAGGACGGCGCGTCTCGTCGGGAC
>JAFGPU010000520.1 GCA_016936035.1 Acidimicrobiales bacterium | reverse complement strand
GGTGCCCTTCTCGCCCATCTTCATGACGGAGCCCTTGCCGAACTGCTTCTCGATCTGGCTGAGGGCCATGTCGAGGTTCTTCTGTCGATCCACCGGTGTGGTCCTTTCTGCGGTGGTGCGGTTGTGGCGGGGAGGCCCGACCCGGGGGCCGGACCGATGCGATCTCGACGGGGCGCTGCACGCCCCGACCGGCAACACGGACCTTAAGGACGGGGTGTGACACTCTCTGGCCGGCGCCGCACCCGAGATGTCGGGACGACACGACTGTAGTTTCGAACGCCTGTTCGTTCAAGGACCTCGCGCCCGGGGACGATCACGTCAGGCGGCGGACGTGCAGCACCTCGTAGCGAGGGCCCGATCCCTGCCCGAGGTTGCTGCGCACCAGCCGCACCTCGGTCACCGGGAACCGGGCCGCCACCGCCTCGCCCGCCAGGCCGCCCACCCGCCCCCGGCGGGCGCGTGCCAGCGTCACGTGGCCCCGGAAGGGCCGCGGGTCGGGTGGCGCGCCGACGTGGGCCGTGGCCCCGACCACCGCCGCGGCCAGGACGTCCACCCCGGTCACCGGGACCACGAGCAGCCCTCGGCCCAGGACCGCCACGGCCGGGCCGAGCACCGCCTGGCACGGCGCCAGGTCCGCGACGTCGAGCGCGTCTGCGACGGGGACGGGGTCGTCGACCTCGCCGAGGAAACGCAGCGTGACGTGCCAGTCGGGCGGTCCCGTCCACCGCACGCCGTCCCGCGGGGGCCGGTGCAGGGCGGCGAGCACGTCCTCGACGTCGCGAGGCGGGTGGACCGCCACGAACAGCCGCATCGCCCGGAGTCTGGCACGAGGCGCCGCGGCCCGGCGGGACCCGCGCGCAGGCCCGGGGCCCGTCCGCCGGCGCGTCGCCCCTGCGCCCGCCCGCGCGGGCGGCGCGACGCCACGTCAGGCCAGGGGCCAGCCCCTCGGCGTGTCGCCGCGACGGCCCCGGAGGGTGCGGCGCAGCAGGTCGAGCAGGGAGATGCAGGCGAGCTGGCGCACCGTCTCGCGCCCCCCGGGCAGCATGACACGCACGGTGACGGGCTCGTCGTCGCCCACCACCACGGCGAGGTGGACGGTGCCGGGGGGCTCGCCGTCGAGGGCGTCCGGCCCGGCGACACCCGTGACGCCGAGGCCGACGTCCGCACCCAGCAGGCTGCGGACGCCGGCGGCCATCGCCACCGCCGTGCCCGCCGACACGACCGGCCCCTCGGGGACGTCGAGCACCGTGAACTTCACCTCGGGGGCGTACGACACGACGCCCCCGCGGAACCAGTCGCTCGCGCCCGGCACGTTCACCAGGCGGGAGGCCACGAGACCGCCGGTGAGCGACTCGGCGACCGCCAGGGTCAGGCCTCGGCTGGTGAGCATCTCGGCCACCACGTGCTCCATGGTGTCGCCGTCGGTGGCGAACACGATGTCGCCGAGCAGGTCGCGCACGAGCTTCTCCTCGGCGTCGATGCGCTGGGCCGCCGTCGCCTCGTCGTCGGCCTTGACCGTGATGCGCACCTTGAGGCCCTCGATGCCGCTGGCGAGGAACGCCAGGGTGGGCGCCGCCGGGCCGGCCTCGTCGAGCTCGCGCATGTGCTCGGCCAGCCGCTCGGCCAACCCCGACTCGCTGTCGCCCCAGGTGCGCAACGTGCGCGAGCTGATGACGGCGACGCTGCCCGCCCGCCGGGCGAGGTCGGGGAGCACGGCCCCGCGCACGATCTCGTGCAGCTCCGAGGGCACGCCGGGCACGGCGTAGACGACCTTGTCGCCCACCGGGCAGATGAGTCCGGGGGCCGTCCCGGGCTGCGGGTCGCTGATGGCGGTGGCGCCGCGGGGGACCATCGCCTGGCGCATGTTGTTGGCCGGCATGCGGCGGCCCCGCGCCGCGAAGCGCTCGAGGATGCGGTCGGCGACGTCGTCGTCGGCCTCGAGCGGCACGCCCATCACGGCGGCGATGGCGTCACGGGTGATGTCGTCCTGCGTCGGCCCGAGTCCGCCGCACACGATGACCGCGTCGGCCCGGGAGAGCGCGAGCTCGAGCGCACCGACGATGCGGTCGAGGTTGTCGCCGACCGTCTGCCCGTGCGTGCGGTCGATGCCGGCCAGCGCCAGCTGCTCGCCCAGCCACGCCGAGTTGGTGTCGATGATCTGACCCAGCAGCAGCTCGGTGCCGACGGCCACGACCTCACATCGCATCAGTGCCTCACTCTCGCTTCGTCACCGACGCCCGCGGCGCGGACGTCAGACCCGGGCGCCGCCCGGCGCCGTGGCCCGGCTGCCGGACACCAGGTACTGCACGCCGGTGGCCAGCGTGAGCGCCGTGGCGGTCCAGAGTGCCGCCGAGGCCAACCACCGCTCGCCGTCGGCCACCACCGGCAGCAGCGCCAACCCGACCGCGACCGACTGGACGACCGTCTTCACCTTCGCCCACCACGTCGCCGGCACGGCCAGCCCCCGCCGGCCCCAGAACGAGCGGAAGGCCGAGATGGCGGCCTCGCGCACGGTGATGAGCCCGACCGGCAGCCACCAGAAGCCGCCTGCGGCCACCAGCGCCCACATGGCGCCGAGGACCAGGGCCTTGTCGGCGAGCGGGTCGAGGAACGCTCCCGACCGGGTGGTGCCGTGGCGGCGGGCCAGGTAGCCGTCGAGCCCGTCGGTGGCGGCCAGCACGATCCACACCAGCACCACCGCGTAGGACGGTGCGGCGACCACGATGAGCAACCACAGGGCCGGGGCCAGGACCAGGCGGCCGATGGTGACGGCGTTGGCCGGCGTGGCGAGCGCCGAGGGCCCGAAGGAGGTGGCCATGGCGACCTACGCCCGTACGGCTTCGAGATCGGGGCCGGCGGCGCCGTGGACGCGCACCTTGACCAGGTCGCCGACAGGGAGGTCGTGCGGCACAGAGATGATGCCGTCGATCTCGGGCGCCTCGCGGTGGCTGCGGGCGACGCCCGGGGTGTCGACCAGCACCTCGACGACCGAGCCGATGAGCGCGTCGCGGTGCCGTGCGGTGATGCCGTCCTGCAGGTCGCGCAGCTCGGCGAGCCGCTCGGCGACGAGGTCGGCTGCGACCGCCCCGTCGAGGCCGGCGGCGTAGGTGCCCTGCTCGGGGCTGTAGGCGAAGAACCCGGCCCAGTCGAGGTCGGCGGCCGCCACGAACTCGAGCAGGGCGTCGTGGTCGTCCTCGGTCTCGCCCGGGTAGCCGACGATGAAGCTCGAACGGAACGCGGCGTCGGGCGCAAGGGAGCGGATGTCGTCGATGCGGCGCAGGAAGCGC
>JAFGPU010000104.1 GCA_016936035.1 Acidimicrobiales bacterium | reverse complement strand
CCGCCGGCCCCGCCGGCCCCGCCGGCCGCGCCGGCCCCGCTGGCGCTGCGGGGTCGTTCCGCGCGTGGCTGTACCGCATCGCCACGAACGTGTGCCTGGACTTCCTGCGGGCCGAGCGCCGCCGGGCGCGGCTGGTGGCCGCCGCCGGCGCCGATGCCGACGCAGCCGGCGCGGGCCCACCGTCGCTGGCCACCATGCCCTGGGTGCAGCCGTATCCCGACCGGTTGCTCGACGAGGCGCAGACCGGCGGCGCTGGGCCGGAGGCAGCGGCGGTCGAGCGCGAGACGATCGAGCTCGCGTACCTCGCCACCTTGCAGCTGCTACCTCCCCGCCAGCGGGCGGTGATCGTGCTGCGGTACATGCTCGGCTGGTCCGCGGCCGAGACGGCCGTGACGCTCGACCTGACGGTGGCCGCGACGAACAGCGCCCTCCAGCGAGCACGGGAGACGTTGCGGCGGCACCTGCCGCCGGACCGGGAGGGATGGCGCCGGCGCCCGACGTCGCCCGAGGCGGTGGGGGACGCCGAGGTGGTGCGGCGCTTCATGGACGCCTGCGAGCGCTACGACGTCGAGCAGGTGGTGGCGCTCGCCAGCGACGGCATCCGGCTGACGGCGCCGCCCGATCCCCGGACCTGGGACGGGCGGGACGCCTTCGCCGCCGAGACCGCCCACGGCTGGGGCCCTGGCGCCGCTGGTGTGCTGGCGTGCCTGCCGACCCGTGCCAACGGTCGCTCCGCGGTGGCCACCTACCTGCGGCCGTGGGGCGACGTGGCGTACCGCCCGTTCGTGCTGACCGTGCTGCGCGTCGAGGACGGGATGCTCGCCGAGGTGACGGCGTTCGCTGCGGGCGACTTCGACAGGTTCGCGCTGCCGAGGGTGCTGGTCAGGTCTTGATGAGGCGCTCGATGGCCCTGGTGGCCTCGGTGATCATCTCCTCGGCGTCCTGACCGTCGTCGCGGGCGGCGTTGGCCACGCAGTGGCGGATGTGCTCGTCGAGGAGGCCGACGGCCACGCTCTGCAGAGCGCTGGTGGCGGCGCTCACCTGCGTGAGGACGTCGATGCAGTAGGTGTCGTCGTCGATCATGCGCTGCAGCCCGCGCACCTGACCCTCGATGCGGCGCAGCCGCCTGAGGTAGTCGTCCTTGTTCATCGTGTAACCACGCACCGGATGTCCCTCCTGGTCAGCACTTGTGAGCATACCCCGAAGGGGTAGAAGGTGGGCGCGCGGCCCGGCGGCTGTTGCAATACCCCTGGGGGGTAGTTATGGTACCCCTACCCCGTAAGGGCGAGACCCCCCGAGAGGAGCCCCAGGATGCCGCGAGTCGAGCTCCACACTCCCGAGTCGACGGTCGGCCGGGCACACGACGTGCTCACCGACCTGTGGGAGCGCCACGGCGGCCAGGTCGGCCCGATGACACGGGCGATGGGCGGCTCGCCATCGGTCCTCACCGGCTACCTCGACCTCAGCCGGGCCATGAGACGCACGAAGCTGCGCCGGCCGATCACCGAGCGCATCTCGCTGGCGGTTCAGGAGCAACTGGGATGCGCCACCTGCCTCGCCGCGCACACCGCCGCCGCCCGCGAGGTCGGCGTGTCCGAGCAGGAGATCGCGCTCGCTCGCCAGGGCACATCGTCGGATCCCGCCGTGGCCGCCATCGTCGGGTTCGCCCGCCAGGTCCACACCGACCCGGCCGGCATCGACGACGACGCCGTCGCGGCCCTGCGCTCGCACGGCTACCGCGAGCGCGACGTGCTCGACGTCGTCGGCCTCGTCGCCCTGAACGTGCTCACCGGCACGTTCAACCTCGTCGCCGGCATCGAGCCGGACGAGCCCGCCCGGCTCGCGGCGTCGCTCGCGTCGTGACGACAGCTCTCCCCAACACCCCGATCTCCAACCCCCAAGCAACGAGGAGAAGCCCCATGACCACCGCCAACTACACCGTCACCGGCATGACCTGCGACCACTGCGTCGCTGCGGTGCGGCAGGAGGTCTCCGACATCGAGGGCGTCACGAACGTCGACGTCGAGCTGGCCACCGGCGCGCTGACGATCGAGTCCGAGCGTCCCGTCGACCCCGCCGACGTCAGCGCGGCCGTCGAGGAGGCCGGCTACGAGGTGTCGGCGCCATGAGGACCGGGGCCAAGCTCGGGGCCTACGGCGCCGTGCTGGCCATCGTGCTGGGAGGCGGCGCCGCGGTCGGCGCCGCCTCCGGGCCGATCGACGTCGGCGGCGCCGACCACGACGAGGACCGGGCCCACGCCACCGACGAGGCCACCGAGGCCGCCGAGCCGGCCTCCGACGGTGACGCCGAGGTCGGGGGCACGCCCGTCACCGACCTGCCGGGCGGGCTCGCCATCGCCGAGGGCGGCTACCGCCTCGACCTGCAGACCGACGGTCACGCCCTGACCACGCCCTCCGAGCTCCGCTTTCGCATCGTCGACGCGGCAGGTGAGCCCGTGACGGACGACGAAGAGGAGTCCGCGGGCGCACCGCACCTCGTCGTCGTGGGTCACGACCTGGACAGCTACGCCCACCTGCGCCCCGAGCTCGACGGCCGCGACGCGTGGACCGTCGACCTCCCCGCCCTCGACGCCGGCTCGTACCGCGCCTTCGTCGAGGTCCGGCCCGCCGGTGAGGACGAGGCGCTGACGCTCGGCGCCGATCTCACCGTCTCCGGGTCGCCGCCTGCGACCGCCGGCGGCGACCACGACGATCAGGAAGAAGGTCACTGAGCGATGAGCGCCAGCACCGATCCTGCCACCGGTCCTGCTACGGACCAGATCCAGCTCGACATCGGCGGCATGACCTGCGCGTCGTGCGCGGCGCGCATCGAGAAGCGCCTCAACCGCATGGACGGCGTCACCGCCACCGTGAACTACGCCACCGAGAAGGCCAAGGTCGAGGCGTCGGCCGACGTCTCGGTCGCCGACCTGATCGCCCAGGTCGAGGCCACCGGCTACACGGCCCACCTGCCCCAGCCCCCGGCCAGGGCCGGGACAGGCACCGTGTCCGACGGCGGCGAGGCCGGCGACCAGCAGGCCGACGGCACCCGGGCGCTGCGCGACCGGCTCGTCGTGTCCGCAGCGCTGGCGCTGCCGGTCGTAGCGCTCGCGATGATCCCGGCCCTGCAGTTCGACGCCTGGCAGTGGCTGTCGCTCACGCTGGCCGCACCCGTCGTGGCCTGGGGTGCCTGGCCGTTCCACCGGGCGGCGTGGGCCAACCTGCGGCACGGCACCGCGACGATGGACACCCTCATCTCCGTCGGCACGCTGGCCGCCCTCGGGTGGTCGCTCTACGCCCTGTTCCTCGGCGACGCCGGCGATCCCTCGCTGCGCCACGGGTTCTCGTTCGCCCCCGAGCGCGGCATGGGTGCCAGCCAGATCTACCTCGAGGTCGCGGCCGGGGTCACCGTGTTCATCCTGGCGGGCCGCTACTTCGAGGCCCGGGCCAAGCGCCGTTCGGGTGCAGCCCTCCGGGCGCTGCTCGAGCTGGGCGCCAAGGACGTCGCGGTCGTGCGCGACGGCGCCGAGGTGCGCATCCCCGTCGACCAGCTCGCCGTCGGCGACCACTTCGTGGTGCGGCCGGGCGAGAAGATCGCCACCGACGGCGTGGTCGTCGAGGGTGCGTCGGCGGTCGACACGTCGCTGCTCACCGGTGAGCCCGTGCCGGTCGAGGTCGGTGTCGACGACCCGGTGACCGGCGCGACCGTCAACGCCGGCGGCCGCCTCGTCGTCCGTGCGACCCGGGTCGGGGCCGACACCGCCCTCGCCCAGATCGCCCGGCTCGTCGAGGACGCCCAGACCGGCAAGGCGCCGGTCCAGCGGCTGGCCGACCGGGTCTCCGCGGTCTTCGTGCCCGTCGTGATCGCCCTGGCGGTCGCCACACTCGGCTTCTGGCTCACGGCGGCCGCCACCGACAGCACCTCCGCGGCGTTCACGGCCGCGGTCGCGGTCCTCATCATCGCCTGCCCGTGCGCCTTGGGCCTGGCCACGCCCACGGCCCTCATGGTCGGGACCGGGCGCGGCGCGCAGCTGGGCATCCTCATCAAGGGGCCCGAGGTCCTCGAGTCGACCCGCCGCGTCGACACCGTGGTCCTCGACAAGACCGGCACCGTGACCACCGGCCACATGGCGCTCGTCGACGTCGTCACGGCCGACGGCGTGACCGTCGACCAGGCGCTGTCGCTGGCGGGCTCGCTCGAGGACGCCTCCGAGCACCCCATCGCCCGGGCCATCGCCACCGGGGCCCGCGACCGCGGCGCCCAGCTAACGCCGGTCGAGTCGTTCGCCAACGCCGAGGGCCTGGGCGTCCAGGGCGTCGTCGACGGCCACGCCGTGGTCGCCGGCCGTGAGCGGTTCCTGGCCGACTGGTCGCTGCACCTGACCGGCGAGCTGCGGGCCGCCCGGGACGCCGCCGAGGCCGAGGGCCGGACCCCGGTGTTCGTCGGCTGGGACGGCGCCGCCCGCGCCGTGCTCGTCGTGTCGGACACCATCAAGCCGTCGTCGGCCGACGCCGTCGCCGGCCTGCGCCGGCTCGGGCTGCGCCCGGTGCTGCTCACCGGTGACAACGAGCGGTCTGCCCGTGCCGTCGCCGCCCAGGTGGGCATCGACGACGTGGTGGCCGAGGTGCTGCCGGCCGACAAGGTCGAGGTCGTCCGCCGCCTCCAGGGCGAGGGACGGGTGGTGGCCATGGTCGGCGACGGGGTCAACGACGCCGCCGCCCTGGCCCAGGCCGACCTGGGGCTCGCCATGGGCACGGGCACCGACGTCGCCATCGAGGCGTCCGACCTCACTCTGGTGCGTGGCGACCTGCGGGCCGCCGTCGACGCCATCCGCCTGTCGCGCCGCACCCTGGGCACCATCAAGGGCAACCTGTTCTGGGCCTTCGCCTACAACGTGGCCGCCCTGCCGCTCGCCGCCGCGGGGCTGCTCAACCCGATGCTGGCCGGGGCTGCGATGGCCTTCTCCAGCGTGTTCGTGGTGTCGAACAGCCTGCGCCTGCGTCGCTTCCAGGCCCAGGCGGGCGCCGGCCGACGCGGGGCGCGCCGCGGCGAGGTCGCCGCCGCCCCCGAGCCGGTGGCCGCGTGAGCAGCCGGCTCGACCGGGCATTGGCCACCACCGGCACCGTCCTCCAGCTCGTCGCCCAGGCCGCCGCCGCAGTGGCGGCGGTCCGGGCGCTGCGGGGG
>JAFGPU010000103.1 GCA_016936035.1 Acidimicrobiales bacterium | reverse complement strand
GTGCATCGAGTCGTACGAGCCCGAGACGTACACCGGTGCCAACGACGGGATCGTCCGGGTCGCGATCAAGGTGCCCCACCCCATGGCCGACCCGTCGTGCTCGAAGATCCGCGTCGAGGTCATCGTGGACATCGACGATGTCGAGGCCCTGGTCGACGGCGACATCATCGAGGCCGGCTACTCGGCCTACAGGTATCGGCTGGCTGGCGACCGGTTCGAGTTGATGCCTGAATCGACGCCGTGCGGACGAGAGAACTGCTCCGCACCCTCGCCCACGCCGTCGCCCTGCACGACCGAGGCCTACCGCGAGGCGATCGAACGCGAGATCGACGGGAACATCTTCCTCGACGGCGAGCAGTTGTGCGACGGCTCGTTCCTGGTGACCGGCATCGACACCGGATCCGGCGGATGTCCACCGACCGAGAACCAACCCTCGCCCTGCACCCGGGTGAAGACCGCGTACTTCGTCGCCCGCGAGGGCACCTGGGCCGTGGTGACATATGGGAAGGGAATGACCTGCGCGGATGTGGTCGACAGCACGGGCATCCGCGTCCCGGCGGCGCTCTGCAGATAGCTGCGACACCATCTGCACCGTGCAGTTCAGCGCTGACCTTCGCGACCGGGTGGCAGACGGGACGATCACCGTCTCCTACCGGCTCTGGTCCAGGCCGAAGGTCAAGGAGGGCGGCGTCTACCGGAGCGGGTCCGTGTTGATCGAGGTCGACGAGATCGACCTGGTGCCGTTCTCGTCGATCACCGACGACGATCTCGCACGGACGGGCGAGCCCGACCTCGAGACCCTTCGTCGACGCGCCGCCCACGCCGGCCCGATCCACGACGACACCCTCGTCTACCGCGTGGAGTTCCACGTCGTCAGTTCTCAGGACGACGCGCTCAGCTGACCGGGACGCCGACGGGCGCAGCCGGTCAGACATGACGACGGTCGAGCACGGCCCCGCACCACCGGCGACGTGATCTGTCCGATCAGTCGACCTTGGCCATGTTGGCGAAGCGGGTGAACTGTTCGAGGAACGCCAGCCGGCACACGCCGGTGGGACCGTTGCGGTGCTTGGCCACGATGATCTCGGCCTGGCCCCGATCGGGCGAGTCGGAGTGGTACACGTCGTCGCGGTAGATGAACATGACGACGTCGGCGTCCTGCTCGATGCTGTTCTCGACGACGATGCCGTTGGCGACGAAGTTGTGCGTCGACTCGACCGTGGCGTCGTAGACCACCTCGCGGCCCCGCTCCTCGACGGCCACGACGCGATCCCAGACCACGTCCGACGAGGCGAGGGAACGGACGACGTCGTCGTCGACGATCTCGGCCACCCGTGCAAGCTGTGACCTGGTGGGTGCACGGGTCTCGAACAGCGAGCCCTCCGCAGCGCCCAGCCCGTCGACCAGGCGGTGGGTGGCGATGCCACGCTCAGCCATCGCGCGACGTACACGGTCCCACACGGCCACCGGCACGGTGTCGGCGTCGCTGTTGGCCTCGACCGAGGCCGATCGCCGGCGAAGCGCGTCTGCGTCGGCTCGGCGCTGGCCGACGGCGCCGGTTTCGACGACCGGGACCTGGTCGAGGAACGCCAGCTGGTCGTCGCGCCCCTCGACCCTGAGCTGGTACACGGGCCGCTCGCCGGAGTCGGAGTGGGAGCCGGAGTCGGACTCGGAGTCTGGGCGGGAGCGGGAGCCATTGGCGCGGCCTGAGCCGGGAGCGGAGCCGGAGCCGGAGGCGCCACCCGGGGCGAAGACGGCGGAGCCGGGACCGCCGCGGGCGTCGGCGATGCGCAACGTCGAGCGGATGCCGAGGCGGAGGAGGAGGAGCTGCAGATCGTCGGCGAGTCGGCGGCTGGTGGTCGCGTAGGAGATGCCCCTCGGTCCGCAGCGTCCGGCTCCGGCGTCGCCGGCGGCGGACCACAGGAGCCCCAGGAACAGCCCCACCTGCTCGTCGGTCAGCGAGAAGACCGGGTCGGGGACGCCCCGGCCGTCGCGGCCCACGCCGTCGGCGACCAGGGCGACCTCGGCGTCGGGCCGGATCTGGGCCTGCTTCGGGGTCGGGACCACCCGTGGCACGGCGATGCGGCTGCCGGCGGCGAGCTCGTCGAGCCGGCGCCAGCCGTCGATGGTGAGGAAGGGGTGGTTGGCGCTGGCCGTCACCTCGCGCCCCGACGCCAGCCGCAGAGCGAACACCTGCTTGACCCCCGTGGGAAAGGCGTGGGTCATCGTGGCCGGCACCATGCACAGGTTGGTGTCGAGCGACCACACGGGGATGTCGCGCTCGCCGCTCGTCGCGAGCTCGCCGATCGTGACCTCGGCACCCGTGTCGGCGCGCAGCACCCGGGCGTCGGCGGTGAGGCAGCCCGACTCGCGCAGGTCGGCGAGCATGGGGCGCTTGTCGGCCCGCAGCTCGAGCTGGCGGCTGAGCTGCGACAGGGCCACCACCGGGCACTCGAGCTCGCGGGCCAGGATCTTGAGTCCGCGGCTCATCTCCGACACCTCGACCTGGCGGTTCTCGGCGCTGCCCCGGCCGGTCATCAGCTGGAGGTAGTCGACGACGATCATGCCCAGGTCGCCGACCTGGCTGCGCAGCCGGCGTGCCTTCGAGCGGATCTCCATGACCGTCAGGTTGGGGTTGTCGTCGATCCAGATCGGGGCGGAGGCCAGCCGGCCGATGGCCTGGCTGATGCGGCTCCAGTCGTCTTCGCTGAGCTGGCCGGTGCGCACGCGGCGCGAGTCGATGCGGGCCTCGGCCGACAGCAGCCGCTGCGACAGCTCGAGGCTGCCCATCTCGAGGCTGAACAGCAGCACCGGCTTGTTGGCGTGCAGCGCGGCGTGCGCGCCCATGCCCAGGGCGAACGACGTGTTGTGCACGAAGACGTCGTCGGCGACGAAGTTGTGCGTGTCGGGGATGGTGAGGTCGAAGACCTGCTCGTCGCCCTCGTCGTCGATCGCCACGATCTCGTCCCAGAGGACAGCCCGGTCGCCCGGACCGTCGGCCACGATCGTGGCCTCCCGACCGGTCCCGCCCGCCGAGGGCCCGGCAGCGTGGGCCACGACGGACTGCCGCTGCTCGCTGAGCGACCGTGCATGTGCCACCACGGCACCGAGCTCGGCCTCGTGCCCCAGCACGCCGATCTGGTTGGCGACGGCCACGAGCTGATCGGCGCGGTCGACGACCAGCTCGTAGGCCGACCACGTGAGCTCGTCGATGGCCACGACCGCCTGCCGGACCGCTGACACGATGCCGAACCGCAGCAGCAGATGCTGGAGGTCGTGGACGAGGCCCTGGCTGCGGGTGCTGACGACGAGCCGTCCGGGCTCGCGACCCTGCGGGCGCCACACCGCGGCCGCCGCGCCGAGGGCCCGGTTGAGGAACCGAGCCAGCAGATCGCGGGGCAGCTGGAAGACGGCATCGGGCACCCGCCGGTCGGTGGGCGCCGGCGCCACCCCGTGCCGGCGGGCGAGCGCATCGAGGTCGGGGCCCGCGATGACGTCCCACGTGGGGCTGCCGCCCGGCAGCCGGCGATCGACGACGCGCACGCCGAAGCGCGTGCCCCGGTAGTCGATGTCGGCGGCGACCTCGCGGTTCTCGGTCCATAGGCGGGGCCCGTCGTCGCCGGCACCCGGCGCCATGACGAGGTGGGCCAGCATGACCACCTCGTCGGAGGGGAGCTCGGCCGTGCCGAACACCGGGATGGCCGCCGGCACGCCGACCGCCTGCCCGGGCGACAGGTCGGCCAGCGGTCGCCAGCCGTCGGGCGTGAGGAAGGGGTGGCTCGCCGTGGTGCGCACCTCGCGACCCGTGGCCGTGCGCACCCGGTACACCCGCTTGACGCCGTCGTCGACGAAGGCGCTCGGCGCGGCCCGCACCACCTCGGTGCCGGCCAGCGTGAAGACGCCGACGGGCCGGCCCGCCGAACCCGCCCGGTGCAGATCGGCAGCGCTGCGGCGCTCGCCCGTGTCGGGGTCGACGACGAGCGTGTCCCACGCCACGCACTTGCCCATCGCCGGGCGGGCGCCGACGATGACGAGGTTGCTCGGCTGGAGGCCGGACAGCAGCTCGTCGAGGTCGATGTAGCCGGTGGGCACGCCGGTGATGGCGTCGCCCCGGCCGTAGAGCTGCTCGAGCCGGTCGAGGTTGAGCCCCAGCAGATCCTCGATCTTGGACGTCGAATCGGTGACCCGGCGCTGGTTGACCTCGTAGACCATCGCCTCGGCACGGTCGAGCGCCTTGGTGACGTCCTCGGGCAGGCCATAGCCGATCTCGGCGATCTCGCCGGCCACGCCGATGAGGCTACGCAGCAGCGCGTGCTCTTCGACGATGCGGGCGTAGCCGGCCGAGTTCGTGGTGGCGGGGGCCGACGACATGATGTCGACGAGCGCCTGGTGGCCCCCCACCGTCTCGAGCAGACCGTTGCGGCGCAGCTCGTCGGCCACCGTGACCGGGTCGACGGGCTGACCGGACGCGTAGAGGGCGTGGACGGCATCGAAGATGTGCGAGTGCGCCGGCTTGTAGAAGTCGTCGGCGCGCAACACGCCCGCGGCCGTGGCGATGGCCTCGGGCTCGAGCATCATGGCGCCGAGGAGCGACTCCTCGGCCTGGAGATCGTGGGGCGGCACACGCCTGCCGCGCGCCGGCCGGCGCTGAACGGAAGATGTGTCCTCAGCCATGCAGACGTCACCTTCTCAGCACGAGCCTGTGGGGAGGAAGAGGAACAACCCAGGGGAATTGTTGTGGATGACGCGCACCAGCCTGGGGATAGACGCGCGGGTACACGGCGAAACATGCGCTCTGTGCACAAATCCCGTCACGCTGCGCCAGATCTGCGCTCGCGTGCTGTGGACACCGTGTGGAGTCGGGCGGGCCGTGTCCGGCCCACCCGACCGCTCACTCGGCGACGACGTCGATGGTGACGGGGAACTCGACGTCGGCGTGCAGCTTCGCCGGCACGACGTGGGTGCCCAGCGACTTGATCGGCTCGGCGAGCACGAGCTTGCGCCGGTCGATCTGCACGTTGGTCTGCGCCTCGATGGCCTGCGCGATGTCGGCGGCGGTGACCGACCCGAACAGCTTGCCCTCGCTGCCAGCACGGGCAGCGACGGTGATGACCTTGGGCACGAGGGTGGTGGCCAGGCTCTCGGCCGCGGCGCGGTCCTGCGCGTCGCGGAGGTCGCGCGCCCGGCGCATGCTGGCCGCCTGGGCGGCCGCGCCCTCGGTGGCCCGCATGGCGAAGCCCTTGGGCACGAGGTAGTTGCGGGCGTAGCCGTCGGCGACCTCGAGCACGTCGCCGCGCTTGCCCAGCTCGGGCACGTCGGTGCGGAGGATGACCTGCATCACGACTCACCGCCGGTGCTCGGGGCCTCGGTGGTCGCACCGTCGGACGACGCGCCGGACCCAGCCGGTGCCTCGCTGCGAGGCGCGCGGTCGTCGCGCGGACCCCGGTCCTCGCGCGGGCCCCTGTCTTCGCGGGGGCCGCGATCGTCACGCGAGCCGCGACCGCCGCGGTCGCCGCGCCCACCACGCTGCTGCGTGATGCGCGTGACGTAGGGCAGCAGCGCCATCTCGCGGGCGTTCTTGATGGCCTTGGCCACGTCGGCCTGCTGCTGGGCGTTGTTGCCGGTAACCCGGCGGGCACGCACCTTGGACCGGTCGGACATGAACCGGCGGAGCAGGTTGACGTCCTTCCAGTCGACGTACTCGACACCCTCGGTGATGAGGATGCTCGTCTTCTTCTTTGCCCTGCGGGCGTTGTCCTTGTTCTTGGAACGCGACTTGGGGGGCATCAGAACGGCTCCTCGGAGGGATCGAAGTTCGCGGGGGGCTCGTTGGAGACGGTGCGGCCGCTGCCACCACCGCCGCCGCTCCACCCGCCGCCATCGCCGCCGTCGCGGCGCTCGTTGCGGTGGATCTCGGCCGTCGCCCAGCGGAGGCTGGGGCCGACCTCGTCGGCGACGATCTCGACGACGGACCGGCGCTCGCCGTCCTGGGTCTCCCACGAGCGCTGCTCGAGGCGGCCGGTGACGACGACGCGGGCGCCCTTCTCGAGGGACTCGCTGACGTTCTGGGCGAGGTCACGCCAGCAGGTGACGTTGAAGAACGAGGTGCTCTCCTCCCACTGCTGGTTGTCGCGGTTCTGCCAGCGGCGGTTGACCGCCACCCCGAAGTTGGTGACGGGGGCGCCGGCGGGCGTGAAGCGCAGCTCGGGGTCGCGGGTCAGGTTGCCCACGATGGTGACGTTCGATGACATGACTGCCTCCTACTTGGCAGCCTGCTCGACGAGGCCACGCCGGGCGGCCTCGTGGTCGGGCAGGCGCACGACCTTGTGGCGGACGGTCTCGTCCGCGAGTCGCAGCGCCCGCTCGAGCTGGTCGAGGTCGCTGCCGCCCACAAACTCCCAGACCACGTAGTAGCCCTCGTGCTTGTGGTTGATCTCGTACGCGAAGCGCCGGCGTCCCCACCGGTCTTCCTTC
>JAFGPU010000102.1 GCA_016936035.1 Acidimicrobiales bacterium | reverse complement strand
TGGCGATCCACACGTCGAGGCCGCCCCACTCGGCGACGGCGGCGTCGGCGACCGACTCGTTGAAGTGCTCGTCGGTCACGTCGCCGCTGAGCACCAGGCTCGGCCCGGGCAGGTCGGCCGCCACCGCCTCGAGGTCGTCCTCGGTGCGGGCGACCAGCGCAACGCAGGCGCCGGCGTGCGAGAACGCGTGGGCGAGCACCGACCCGAGGCCCCGCCCGGCCCCGGTGATCACCACGCGCTTGCCGCTGACGGCGCCGGGATCGGGGAACGTCGCGGGGATGTCGATCGAAGCGGTCATCGCCTTCCTTGGTTGTACCGACCAGTACAGTACACGTCCTGTGAGCACCGGCCGACCGTCACCGACCGCCTACCCGACCACCGATCTCGTCGAGATGCACCGGCGCATGCTGCTCATCCGCGGGTTCGAGCAGCGGGTGGCGGCGCTCTACCGGGACGGCGAGGTGCCCGGGTTCGTGCACCTGTCGATCGGGCAGGAGGCGGCCGCCGTGGGCGCGTGCTGGCCGCTCGGCGACGCCGACGTCATCACCTCGACCCACCGCGGCCACGGCCACTGCCTGGCCAAGGGCCTGGACCCGCTCGGCATGTTCGCCGAGCTGATGGGCAGGGACCGGGGCACGAACCGGGGCCGCGGGGGCTCGATGCACATCGCCGACCCGAACCTCGGCATCTTCGGCGCGAACGGCATCGTGGCGGCCGGCGTGCCGATCGCCGCGGGTGCGGCTGCAGCTGCCCAGCTCCGTGCGGACGGCAGCGTGGCCGTGGCCTTCTTCGGCGACGGCGCACCCGCGCAGGGCGCGTTCCACGAGGCGATGAACCTCGCCGCCGTCTGGCGCCTGCCGGTGGTGTTCTTCTGCGAGAACAACGGCTACGCCGAGTTCTCCCCGTCGTCGACCCAGCATGCGACGACCCTCGAGCGCCGCGCCGCGGGCTACGGCGTCGACCACGTGAGCGTGGACGGCAACGACGCCGTGGCGACCGCGACGGTGATGGCCGACGTGACGGCGGCCGTGCGCGCCGGGCACGGTCCCGTCGTCGTCGAGGCGACCACGTACCGCTGGCACGGCCACTACGAGGGCGACCCCGAGCGCTACCGGTCACCCGAAGAGGTCCGCGAGTGGGAGGGACGCGACCCCCTGCCGGCCCACGAGCTCCGCCTGCGCGCCGCCGGCGTCGGCGACGACGAGATCACGGCCCTGGAGGCGTCGGTGGCCGAGGAGCTCGACGCAGCGGTCGAGGCGGCGCGGCGGTCCGACCAGCCGGCGGTCGCCACGCTGGGGGACTTCGTCGTCCGCGCGCGGCCCGAGCGTCCCGAGCCGGCGCCCGTGGCCCCCGACGCCCCGGTGTTCCGCACCATGGACGCGATCCGCACCGCGCTCGAGACCGAGCTGGTCGAGGACGAGCGGGTGTTCGTCGCCGGCATCGACGTCGGCGCCGGCGGGAACGTCTTCGGCCTCACGCGGGGGCTCCACGACCGGTTCGGTGACCGGGTGCGCGACACGCCGATCTCGGAGACCGCGATCGTCGGGCTCGGTGTCGGTGCGGCCATGGCGGGCATGCGCCCGGTCGTGGAGGTGATGTACCTCGACTTCCTGGGCGTCTGCTTCGACCAGCTGCTCAACCAGGCGGCGAAGCTGCCGTTCATGACCGGCGGCGCGGCCCGGATGGGGCTGACCGTGCGCACCCAGTTCGGTGCGGGGCGCTCGTCGGGCAGCCAGCACTCGCAGAGCCTCGAAGCGCTGCTCGCGCACGTCCCGGGGCTGAGCGTCGTCATGCCGTCGACGCCGGCCGACACCTACGGCCTGCTGCGGGCCGCCATCCAGGACCCGAACCCGGTGGTGTTCATCGAGAACCGGCTGCTCTACGGGATGAAGGGGCCGCAGCCTCCCGCCGATCACGTGGTGCCCATCGGGCGGTCCGTGGTCGTGCGGCCGGGCACCGACGTCACCGTGGTGTCGGTGTCGCGCATGGTCCACGAGGCGGTCGCCGCCGCCGAGCGCCTGGCCGACGACGACGGCATCTCCGTCGAGGTGATCGACCTGCGCACCGTGGCACCGCTGGACATGGGCCCGATCCTCGAGTCCGTCACCAAGACCAGCCGGCTGCTGATCGCCCACGAGGCGGTGGTGCCCTTCGGCATCGGCGCGGAGATCGCCGCCACGGTCGCCCGCGAGGCGTTCTGGCACCTGGACGCCCCGATCGAACGCGTCGGCGCCGCCCCCACCCCGCCGCCGTACTCGCCGCCGCTGGAGCAGGCGTGGCTGCCCGACCGCGACGACATCGCGACGGCGATCCGTCGCCTCACCGCAACATGACGCAAGCCAACCAATCGTGCCTGGCGAGCGCCAGGGTGTGAGCCGGTCGCTCGCCCTCGTCCGTCGGGGGCACGGTGGCCGTTCGGCGACGTCGGGCCTTGGTCGCCGGCTCCAGCAGAGCCGTTCAGGGTGATCACGGTGACGCCGCTTCGACGAGGGCCGGCAGCCATACGCTCCACGCGCGGAGCAGGCGCTCGTCGTCGACGCCGACAGGCGGATGGCCGAAGGTCCACGTCGTCCCGCGGTGGTGCACCAGCGGACCGATCACGCGGAGCGCGACTCCCTCGGGGTCGATCGCGCCCCCGCCGGCGGGGTGGCGCTGTCGGATCGGCTCGCCGATGCGGCGTGGTGCAAGGCCCGCAGGAACAGGAAGTCGGCCGGGCAAGCGCTCGCGGCGACGCCGGACGACGTACCTCTGCGCCGTCCGCCGACGATTACGGTGGGTGCTTCGGTAGGACAGGTGTTGGGGAAGGCCATGAAGCGATCTCGTGTGACGATGGCCGCGGTGTGCGTTGCCGTGTTGGCCACAGCGGCCGCGTGCGAACCGCCGCGGTCGCCGTGGCAGTCGGAGCTCGTGAGCAGCGACGCGACGGGAACGGAGACCGGCGACCGCGCGTCCCACAGCCCGGTGTTCAGCCCGGACGGCACGAAGGTCGCCTTTCTGAGCATGGCGTCCGACCTCGTGGCTACGGACACCAACGGCAAGATGGACATATTCCTGCGTGACCTCTCGACCGGGGTCACGACGCTCCTTTCCACCAACGCCGCAGGATCGGACTCCGCCAACGACTGGTCGTCCGACCCGGTGTTCAGCCCGGACGGCACGAAGGTGGCGTTCCGATCGGCGGCGACCGATCTCGGACCGCCGGACACGAACACGACTGTCGACATCTACGTGCGCGACCTCGCGACGGGTGCGACCGACCTGGTGTCAGCCGACGAGAACGGTTCCGCTGGCGGGTCGACACGTGGCCGGCCGGTGTTCGGCCCCGACGGCAGGCGCGTCGCGTTCGCGAGCAGCGCTGCGCTGGTCCGGCAGTACGAGTGGTCCTACGACGGGCGCTTCTTCACCGACGTGTTCGTGCGCGACCTGGACGCGGGAACGACCACGCTCGTCTCGATCGATGCGAACGGCACGAAGACCGGCGACAACGGTTCGTTCGCCCCTACCTTCTCGCCGGACGGCGACAGGATCGCGTTCGTCAGCCGCGCCAGCGATCTGGGGCCGGTCGACACCAACGGCTACGACGACCTCTACGTCCGGGACCTCCAGACGGGCACGACGAGTCTGGTGACGTCCGACGTCGAAGGCGCCGACGCCGGCGACAGGTGGACGGGCGGGCCGGGGTTGTTCAGCCCAGACGGGCAGACGCTCTACTTCACGAGCAACGCGACCAATCTCGTGGACACCCCCGATGCCAATGGGTTCGGCACCGACGTGTTCGCGAGAGATCTGGTGGACGCCACGACGGCGCTGGTGTCCTACAACGCGGCCGGCACCGCCAGCGCCAACGGCGGCTCGAGCCTCTCTGCCCTCAGCACGGATGGCACGAAGCTGGCCTTCGAGTCGGCTGCGACGGATCTCGGGCCGCCGGACACGAACACGTTCACCGACATCTACGTGCGCGACCTGGCGACCGGCGCCGTCGAGATGGTGACGGCATCGGCTGACGGCGCCGACGGCGCGAACTCCCGGTCGCACTCGCCCAGCTTCAGCCCCGACGGGACGTCGGTGGCCTTCGCCAGCCACGCCACGAACCTCGGGCCGTCCGACAGCGACGGCGCCGAGTTCTCGTCGGAGGCCCTCGGCGTCGATGCCGACAACCTGGACGTCTTCGTCCGCGACCTGGTGTCCGATACGACGACCATGGTGTCGACCAACGAGGCCGGATCCGACAGCGGGAACGGCAATGCGCTCGGCCCGGTGTTCAGCTCCGATGGGAAACGTCTGGCGTACAGCACAACATCGACCGACCTCGGCTACGCCGACCACAACTACCATGAGATCGACGGTGGGTTGGCGGACGTCTATATCGCCGAGCTCCACGGCGCTGACCTCGCCGTGACGTTGGACGCCGACCGGGCCAGCGTCGCCGACGGCGACACGATCAGGCTCGACCTCCGGCTGACCAACGAAGGACCCGACCCGGCCCTGGACACCGCGGTCGCAGTGGTGCTGCCCGAGCATGTCGAGCTCGTCGACGTCGAGTCGACGGGCGCGACGTGCACCTCGCCCGAGCCGACGAGGCCCGACGTGCTCGTGTGCGATGTCGGCACGCTTGCCGTGAGCGGCGGCGCCGCCGCGACGATCCGCTTGGCGGCCGGCGGCGAGCCTGCGACCACGCTCTCGACGGTCGCGATCGCCGCCTCGTCCACGCTCGATCCCGACCGGACCGACAACGCGGCGTCGGTGGATGTGATCGTCGAGTAAGCCGGGACGGCCGCCGATCGGTCGGCGGCGTCCTGAACCGGGAACTGCCGCGCCTGCCAGGACCGCCAACGCAGCCACCTCGTGTTCGCCATGAGGGCGTGGCCGCACGGCCGATCCAGGTCGTGGACAGCACGACGGCGCCGACCGTCGACTCCCAGGACTCCATGTGCTGCCGTCCGGCTGACCGGCGAGATCACCGCGAGCACGAGGACGGCGACCGCCGCGACGGCGTGCGCCCCGGCGGGTCATGAGGAGGTTCGGCGGGGTTGAGGTCGCGGTGGACAACCCCCGGCGTGGTGCGCGGCGTTGAGCGCCCTGGCCAGTGGGTCGGCGACCGCCCACATGTCGGCGGCGGGGAGGGCCGCCACCTACGACGGCGGCGTGGCATCGGGGGTCTCAGCAGCCCAGCTCGCGGGCGATGACCAGGTGTTGTATCTCGTTGGTGCCCTCGCCGATCTCGAGCACCTTCGCGTCGCAGTAGAAGCGCGCCACCGGCGAGTCGAGCATGTAGCCGACCCCGCCGTGGACCTGCACGGCCTCGGACGCCGCCCAGGCCGCGACCCGGCTGGCCTTGAGCTTGGCCATCGCCGCTTCCTTCCGGAAGGGCTGGCCGGTGTCGCGCAGATGGGCGGCGCGGTAGGTGAGCCATCGGGCCGCTTCGAGCTCGGTGGCGATGTCGGCCAGCTTGAACTGCACGGCCTGGTGCTTGGCGATCGGCTGCCCGAACTGCACCCGCTCGCGCGCGTAGTCGGTCGCGAGGTCGAGGACCGCCTGGGTCAGGCTGAGCGATAGCGCCGCGATCGAGATGCGGCCCACCTCCAACGTCTTCAGGAACTGGCCCAACCCCATCTCGGGGTCGCCGACCAGGTGCTCGTCGGACACCCAGACGTCGTCGAAGAAGAGCTCCCGGGTGTCCAGGCCCTTCCAGCCGATGCCCCGCATCTTGGGGCCCATGGTGAAGCCGGGTGTGTCCTTCTCGACGACGAAGCTGCCGTACCGGGGCGGCTGGCCCTCGGCCGAGGGGGTGCGGGCCAGCAGGGTCACGCCGAAGGACATGTCGGTGCCGGCGTTCGAGATGAACGTCTTGCGCCCGTTGATGAGCCAGCCGCCGTCGCGCCGTTCGGCGCGCGTGCTGATCCCCCGGGCGTCGGACCCGGCGTCGGGCTCGGTCAGCCCGAACGCGCCGAGGACCCGGCCCTCGGCCAGCGGCCGCAGCCAGCGCTCGCGCTGCGCGTCGGTGCCGAACAGGTACAGCGGCAGCGAACCGATCGTCACGTGGGCCTGCCACGCCGCGGCCACCGACTGGTCGGCCAGGCCGATCTGCTCCATCGCCGCCACGAAGCCGACGGTGGACATGCCGATGCCGCCCCACCCCTCGGGGATCAGCATGCCGAGCAGGCCCAGCTCGCCCATCTCGCGGAGCAGGTCGGTCGGGCACCTCGCCTCCTCCCAGGCAAGGGGCGCGCGCACGGCGATCTCCTTCTGGGCGAAGTCGCGGCACAGATCGGCGAGGTCGCGCTCCGGCTCGGTCAGCGAGAAGTCCATCCGCCGATCATATTGGAACGACCGGTACAACCGCAGGTACACTCGGTCGGCATGGCGACCGACCGCACCCCGCCCAGGCGGCCGACGTTCGAGACGGTCGAGGCCGAGCGTCGCCACCGCAAGCAGCGGCTGGCGGCGGCGTTCCGCATCTTCGGCGCCTTCGGCTTCGACGAGGGCACAGCCGGGCACATCACCGCCCGTGACCCCGAGCTGCTCGACCACTTCTGGGTCAATCCGCTCGGCATGAACTTCAAGCACATCCGGGTCAAGGACCTGCTGCTCGTGAACGACCGGGGCGAGGTCGTCGAAGGCGACTGGCCGCTCAACAAGGCGGCGTTCGCCATCCACTCGCAGATCCATGCCGCCCGCGAGGACGTCGTCGCCGCCGCCCACTCGCACTCGCCGCACGGCAGGGCATGGTCGTCGCTGCGCCGCACCCTCGACCCCATCACGCAGGACGCCTGCGCGTTCTACGAGGACCACGCCCTGTTCGACGACTACACGGGCGCGGTCTTCGAGATCGAGGAGGGCAAGCGCATCGCCCACGCGCTCGGCAGCTGCAAGGCCGTCATCCTGGCCAACCACGGCCTGCTCACCGTCGGGCGCAGCGTCGACGAGGCGGCATGGTGGTTCGTCACCATGGAGCGCACCTGCCAGGTGCAGCTGCTCGCCGAGGCGGCGGGCGCGCCGGTGCCCATCGACGCCGAGCACGCCCGCACGACCGCCGGCCAGGTCGGCGGTCACGGCACCGGCTGGTTCCAGTTCCAGCCGCTCTACGACTGGATCGTCGGCGAGCAGCCCGACCTGCTCGACGAGTAGCTGCCGGCGGACCGAGGCGCCGGCGCGCACGGCCGGGTCCACCCCGCCGGACAGGGAACAACCGGTGCCCGACCACGGGTTGACCCTGCACATGACCGCTCCTGCGTTCGACCCCCACGAGCT
>JAFGPU010000519.1 GCA_016936035.1 Acidimicrobiales bacterium | reverse complement strand
GTTCTTGAACCGGATGGGGTCCTGGCGGGTGTCGGGGCCCGCCCGGTGCGTGGGCATGAACAGCGAGAGGTGGGCCGGCCCGTCGTGCCGGGCCAGCCGCTCCAGGTCGGCCTCGGTGATGAGATCGATCTCGCCGACTGTGTGCGGTGCGTTCATGCAGGGCTCTCCGTGCTCGGTGCGGGGGTGGTCGTGGTGGGCGTGGCGGCGTCGATGAGGCGCAGCAGCTCGACCGGGATCGGGAAGATCAGCGTCGAGTTCTTCTCCGCGGCGACGTCCACCATCGTCGACAGGACGCGGAGCTGCATGGCGGCGGGGTGGGCCTCGAGCACGCCGGCGGCTTCGCCGAGCGAGGCGGCCGCCTCGAACTCGCCCATGGCGTGGATGACCTTCGAGCGCCGCTCGCGCTCGGCCTCGGCCTGGCGGCCCATCGCCCGCCGCATCGACTCGGGCAGCTCGACGTCCTTGACCTCGACGACGGTGACCTTGACGCCCCACGGGTTGGTGAGGTTGTCGATGATCTGCTGCAGCTGCTGGTTGATCTCGTCGCGCTTGAGCAGCAGGTCGTCGAGCTCGACCTGGCCGAGGATGCTGCGCAAGGTGGTCTGGGCGATCTGCGAGGTGCCGACCAGGTAGTTCTGGATGGCGACGACCGCCCGGACGGGGTCGACGACGTTGAAGTAGGCGACGGCGTTGACGCGCAGCGTGACGTTGTCCTTGGTGATGACGTCCTGCGGCGGGATGTCGGTGGTGACCGTCTGGAGGTTGACCTTCACCATCCGATCGATGATCGGGATGATGAAGAACAGGCCGGGGCCCTTGGCGCCCATCACCCGGCCGAGGCGGAAGATCACCCCGCGCTCGTACTCTGCGACGATCCTCACCGACGCGATCAGGAGGACGACGATCAGGGCCAGCGCGCCCCCGATGCCGTACAGCAGTGCTTCGCTCATGGTTGCATCCGTTCCTCGGGTTGCTCTGGTATCGGATCGGTGGCGCCGCCGGTATCGGGGGGCGCGGTCGGGCGCGGGGGATCGGCCGGCTCGACCTCGACGACGAGGTCGAGCCCGTCCACCCCGACCACGCGGACCGTGGCGCCGTCGGGCAGCGGCGCGGGCTCCGCGGTGCGCACGGTCCACCACGCGCCCTCGACGAACGCCTGGGCCGGGCCGTCGCCGCGCCGGCGGACCTCGGCGATGTGGCCGATGAGGACGCCGTGCCCGCTGGCGCTCACCGGTGCGTGTCGGGAGCGCACGACGAGCCGGCCCGCCAGCACGACGGCGAGGCCGATGACGGCGGCGACGGGCAGGACGACGCCCATGCTCAGCTCGAGGCCGGGCGTGTCGGGGAACAGGAAGACCCCGGCCAGCACGAGCGCGACGGTGCCGCCCGCGGCGGCGACACCGATGCCGGGGGCGAACAGCTCGGCGACGAACATGACGACGGCGAGCAGGAGCAACAGCAGGCCGGCCGCGTTGACGGGCAGCACCGACAGCGAGAAGAGAGCCAGCAGCAGCATGGTCACGCCGACGACCCCGCCGGCGCCGATGCCGGGCGACGCCAGCTCGTAGATGATGGCGAGGGTGCCGATCGACAGGAACAGGAAGGCGAGGTTGGGGTCGGCCAGGGTCTGCTGGATGCGCCGGAGCAGGCCCATGTCCTCGTCGTCGACCTGCGCGTCGGCGGTGCGCAGCGTCACCGGTCGCTCGTCGGTGCCGACCGTGACCTCGCGCCCGTCGATGTCGTCGAGCAGCGCGGTGAGCGAGCTGGCCTCGAGGTCGACCGCGCCGAGCTCGACGGCCTCGGCCACGGGCAGCGATCGTCCTTCGCGCACCATGTCGACGGCCACGTCGGGGTTGCGTCCCCGTCGCTCGGCGAGCGCCTCGGCGAACGCTGCAGCGTCGTTGACGACCTTGTCGCTGACCTCCGCGCCGTCGAGCGACACCGGCGTCGACGCCCCGATGGCCGTGCCGGGCGCCATCGCCGCGACGTGCGCGGACATGGTGATGAGCGCCCCGGCCGAGCCGGCCCGTGCGCCCTGGGGGCTGACGTACGAGACCACCGGCACGTCCGCGGCGAGGAAGCCCTGGACGATGTCGCGCATCGACGAGTCGAGCCCGCCGGGTGTGTCGATCTCGACGACGAGCGCGTCGTAGCCGCCGTCCTCGGCCCGCGCCACGGCACTGGCGAGGTGGTCGTCGATCACCGGGGTGATCGCTCCCTCGACGGTGGTGCGCAGCACCCGGGGACCGTCGCGGTCGTCCTGGGCGCCCGCCGGGCTCGAGAGCATGAGGCTGCCCAGGACCGCGGCGACGCCGGCCAGCACGACAGCGGCGAGCGATCTGTGGTGACGGGCTCTCGGCATGGGCGGCCCCTCGGGCAGTGTGGTCTATGTGCCGACCAGACTTCCCGGCGCTCCGGCCTCCACCCTACCCACTCGGCACCGGCCCCGAGCCGGCCGGTCATCCCGTCGGGATCACCGCAGGGTGAGGAAGAGCGACTCCATGTCCTCGGTGGTCATGCCCTCCCGCTCGGCGCGCTCGGGGTCGACCAGGCAGTAGCGCATGCCGGCGGTCATCAGCCGCAGGCCGGTGCGATGGAGCGCCGCCTGGGCGGCCGTGAGCTGGGTGATGACGGCCTTGCAGTCGGCGCCCTCGTCGAGCAGCCTCTGCACGCCGCGCAGCTGGCCCTCGGCCCGACGGAGGCGGTTCTGCACGTCGTCGACGACGTCGTCGGGAAATTGCATGGGCGCAGTGTATACCCACGGGGGTATATCGGCACGCGCGGGCTCGTCCGGCGGGTTGGCCGCGTTGCCCTAGGGTCCGCCAGCGTAGGGTCAGCGCCCGGAGCGGTCGAGGGACACGACCGACCGCTCGTCCTCGAGC
>JAFGPU010000518.1 GCA_016936035.1 Acidimicrobiales bacterium | reverse complement strand
GTGCCGTGGATCGACGCCAAGTACTACGCGTCCACCCAGGTCATGGACGAGGCCCGCCACGTCGAGGTCTTCGCCAAGTACCTGCAGGAGAAGCAGAACGGCTTCTACCCGATCAACGCCCACCTCAAGCTGCTGCTCGACGACATCATCAACGACAGCCGCTGGGACATGACCTACCTGGGCATGCAGATCATGGTCGAGGGGCTCGCCCTGGCCGCCTTCGGCTTCATGCAGCAGATGACCCCCGACCCCCTGCTCAAGCAGCTGCTGCGCTACGTGATGAGCGACGAGGCCCGTCACGTGGCCTTCGGCGTGCTGTCGTTGAAGGAGTACTACGGCGAGCTCAGCGACACCGAGCTGCGCGAACGCCAGGAGTTCGCCTTCGAGGCCGCCGTGCGCATGCGCGACCGCTTCCTGCAGCAGGAGGTGTGGGAGCGCATGGGCATCAAGCCCGCCGAGATCCTTCCGGCGGTGCTGACCGACCCGAGCAGGGCGCTGTTCCAGCAGATGCTGTTCAGCAAGATCGTGCCCAACTGCAAGAAGCTGGGCCTGCTCGACGCCGGCGACGGCTGGCTGCGCACCAAGTTCACCGAGATGGGTGTCATCCAGTTCGAGGACTGGCAGGACACCGGCGAAGAGTACGAATCGCTCCAGGCGACCGGCTGACGCGCCAGCTCCCGGTCGCCCGGGACAGATCCCGCCTCAGGGAAGGAGGCCCGCACCGAACGGTGCGGGCCTTCGTCGTCTCCGGCTACGCCCGGTCGTCGCGCAGCGGGAACCCCACGACCGCCTCGAGCTCGGCGAGCGCGTCGTCCGGGTCGACCACCTTGATCGTGGTCATGCCCATCGCGCGCGCCGGCTTGAGGTTGACGCCGAGGTCGTCGAGGAACACGGCCTCGTGGGGCTCGATGCCGAGCTCGTCGCACACGAGACGGTAGATGGCCGGGTCGGGCTTGCGGAGGGCGACCCGGCTCGACTCGACGATGACGTCGAAGTGCCCGAGCACCTCGGCCATCGGCCCGGCCCGGTCCCCGGTCTGCCCGGGGTCGCTCGCGACGAAGTTGTTGGTGAGCATGGCCGTCTTGAGACGGTCGTGGCACCGGCGGAGCGCCTCGACCATCGGGGGGCGGAGCCGGCCCGCGAGCAGGCCCAGCACGGCTCGCCCGTCGACGGCGTGCCCCGCGGCCCGGGCCTCGGCCTCGAACAGCCCGACGAACCCGTCGAGGTCGACCTCGTTCCGTTCCAGCCGAGCCCACGCGTTGGTGTCGGGATCGGTGGCGTTGAGGCGGCGGAGGAACCCCGCAGGCAGCCCGTGGTCGGCCTCGTAGCGGGCGAAGGCCTCGAACGGGCTGGTGAGGATGACCCCACCGAAGTCGAAGATGACGGCGCGCACGGACATAGGGTCCGCAGACTACGGGCGACGTGGACCGGGTCCCACCGGGTGGCGCGACGTCGCCGGGACGCAGCACCCCGGTGCGACCACCGGGCCAGGACCGCCGCCCCGCCCCCCGAAGCGGCGTGGCGTGGCTCAGGCCGACAGCAGGTCGCGAGCGACGGCCTGCCACATCTCGGTCGACAGGCGCAGCGAGTCGACGTCGACACGCTCGTCGTCGCCGTGGAACATGCGGCCGAACTCCTCGAAGGTGAGCCGCTGGCTGAACAGGCCGAAGCCGTAGGCGGTGGTGCCGAGCCGGCGGAAGAAGCGGGCATCGGTGGCGCCCACGCTCATCATGGGGACGATGTGGCTGCCGGCGTAGAACGCACGGGTGACGCGCTCGAGCGCGTGCCACAGGGGGGTGTCGGACGGTGACCGCGTCGCGGGGTCGTCGTGCGATGCGACCATCTCGACGCGGTCGGCCAGGTCACCGAGTGCGTCGTCGAGGATGGCCTGCACCTCGGTGAGGGTCTGGCCGGGCAGTGTGCGGATGTCGACCTCGAGATCGACCCGGTCGGGGATCACGTTGGTCTTCGTGCCCCCGTGGACGACGGTCGGGGCGATGGTCGTGTGGGTGCAGGCGTGGAACTGGCGGGCCATGCCCACCGGCAGGTCGGCCAGCGTGTCCATGAGGTGGTCGGCGTCGAGCAACGGCTCGGTGACCTCGGCCGGCAGCCCCAGGCCGGCCAGGAACCGGCGCCACGTCTCGTCGATGCGGGTCGCGGGCCGGTGATCGGCCAGGCGCTGCACCACGCGGGCGGCGGTGACCAGGGCGTTGTCGGTCCGATAGGGCAGCGAGGCGTGCCCGGGTGTGCCCGACACCCGCAGGGTGCACCAGCACGACCCCTTCTCGCCGACGAGGACCGGCAGGCGGAGGTCACCGTCGCCACCGGGAACGGGTATGCCACCCGACTCGGTGATGACGTAGTCGGCGCCGACGGCGTCGATCTCGTGCCGCGTCAGGTGATCGGCGCCGTAGGTGCCCAACGCCTCCTCGTCGGCGACGGCCAGGTAGATGAGCGTGCCGTCGGGCCGGAAGCCCTCGCTGGCCAGCCGGCGCGTCGCCACGGCCATCGACGCCGTGAGGTTCAGCATGTCGATGGCCCCCCGGCCCCACACCTCACCGTCGACCAGCTCGCCGCCGAACGGGTCGCGCCGCCAGCCGTCCTCGTTGACCGGCACCACGTCGGTGTGGCCCATCAGCAGGAGCGTCGGCGCATCGGCGCGCCGGCCCTCGATGCGGCCCACCAGGCTGGTGCGCCCAGGTGCGGGCTCGTAGCGTTCGATGTCGATACCCGATCCGTCGAAGTAGCCTGCGAGCAGGTCCACGCTACGGACCTCGTTCCCCGATCCGCGGGTGCCGTCGTTGACGCAGGCATTGCGGATGAGGTGTTGCAGCAGGTCGGTGACCTCGGCGGTCAGGTCGTCCATCGCTCGGCACCGTAGCGGGGGTGTCCGCCGGAGTCCCCTGTCCGTTTGGTTGAATGCAGGCGCAATGAAGGTCAAGCACGTGATCGTCGACGGTTCCAACATCGCCACCGAGGGCCGCGACGCGCCAAGCCTCGCCCAGCTCGACGAGGCCGTGCAGGCGTTCATCGAGGAGTATTCCCCCGACTACGTGACGGTCGTGGTCGACGCCACGTTCCCCAACCGCATCGATCAGAAGGAGCGCCGCACCTACGAGGACGCGGTCAACGCCAACGAGCTCGTCACACCGCCGGCCGGTGCCATCGGCCGCGGCGACGCGTTCATCCTGCAGATCGCCCGGCGCGCCGATGCCGCCATCCTCTCGAACGACTCGTTCCAGGAGTTCCACGGCGAGTACCCGTGGCTGTTCGACAAGGGCCGGCTCATCGGTGGCAAGCCGGTGCCGCACGTCGGGTGGGTGTTCATGGACCGCGCACCGGTGCGGGGTCCGACCAGCCGCCGGGCGGTCAGCGAGGCCCGCAAGGTGGCCAAGGCCGCCGAGAAGACCACCAAGCGCACCACCCGCGGCGCGGCGGCCGCAGCCTCCAAGACCACCCGGGCGCGCCGGTCGCGCGCCAAGGCCGAGCCCGACGAGACGCCGCCCACCCCGGCGGCGGCCGCGGTGGACGACGAGACGATGCAGGCGGTCATCGCCGAGGCCACCGGCGACGGCGGCGCCGCCGGGTCGGGGCGATCGTCGAAGGGCGTCGAGCCCTACAACGAGGCGCTGCCGTTCATCGAGTTCGTGGCCCAGCACCCGGTCGGCAGCGAGGTCGACGCCATCATCGAGCGGTTCAGCTCGCACGGTGCCTACGTGATGGTGGGGGCGGCCCGCGCCTACGTACCGCTGCGCAACCTGGCCGATCCTGCGCCCCGCAGCGCGAAGGAGGTGCTGCGGGTCGGTGACGAGCAGCAGTTCGTGGTGGTGTCCATCGACCCGCCCCGCCGGGGCATCGACCTGGCCGTTCCGGGCGTGGTCGAGGTGCCCGAGCCCGCAACACCGCCCGAAGCCGAGCAGGCGGTGCCCGCCAAGGCGGCCGGCAAACGCACCCGCACGCGCGCCGCGGCCGCGCCCGCTGACGGCGAGCCCGCGCCGGGCGGAGCCGGCGAGGCCGAGTCCACCCCGGCGGCGGGCGGGCAGACCCCGAGGAAGGCGGCCGAGAAGCCGTCCACGGCGAAGAAGGCGGCCAAGAGGACGGCCGCGAAGAAGGCACCGGGGGAGACGGCGGCCAAGAAGAAGGCGTCGAAGAAGGCGCCCGCGGAGAAGGCCGCCAAGCGGTC
>JAFGPU010000517.1 GCA_016936035.1 Acidimicrobiales bacterium | reverse complement strand
GTGACGGCCCCGGGGAGCCCGTCACGGAGAAGGGCCCCGGCGGCCGCGCCGGCGGCCGAGGTGGTGAGCACCCGTCGTCTCGAGGGTCTGCGCACGTCGGTGACCTCCCGGTCGATCGGGACCGATGGTGCGCCGCTTCCGTCAACGGTGCGTGAACCGCCCTGCCCGGGCGCGGTAGCGGCCCGGGGTGGTGCCGACGTGACGGCGGAAGTGCCGGGTGAGGTGCGCCTGGTCGTGGAAGCCGGCTGCGGCGGCCGCATGGGCGGGGGTGGCGCCGTCGAGCAGCAGCCGCCGGGCCAGCTCGATGCGCCGGCCGACGAGGTACGCGTGGGGCGGCACCCCGAACCGGGCGCTGAAGCTGCGGACCAGGTGGGTGGGCGACGCCCCCACCTCGGCGGCCAGGTCGCGCAGCGTGGGCGAGGCCGCCGGGTCGGCGTCGAGCAGGTCGCGCAGGTCGACGACGGGATCACGACCGGGCCCGTGCGCCGCTGTCGGGACCCGCCCCCCGTGGCGGGCGCGGTCGTCGAGGCCCGCGAGCTCGTCGACCGCCCCCGACAGGTGCGCGGCCAGGCGCTCGGCCACCAGCGCCACCCGCGCCTCGGCGTCGAGCGGGTCGGGGGGTCGCCGCAGGCTGCCGTGGAGGGCCCCCAGGCTCCGGACGAGCTTCCGGTCCTGGATCGTGGGTCGGTCGACCGCGGGCCCGACCAGGTGGTCGCTCAGCGCCGCGGGGTCGAGGTACAGCACACGCTTGCGGAAGCCCGCGGTCGTGGCCGCCCGCCCGTCGTGGGCGACGTGCGGCGGGAGCACGGTGACCGTGCTGTGCACGGTGCCGTGCTCGTGGCGGTCGAGCGCGAAGCGCACCACACCGTGGTCGACGAGCAGCACCGTCCAGGCGTCGTGGGTGTGCGGCGGGTAGGCGTGGTCGACGAAGGCGGCGTGGAACACCTCGCGGACGCCGGGGACGTGCGGGTCCCACGCGTCGACGCGCTCGTGCGACCGGACCTCGGGCACGCGAAGAACGTACAAGACCTGGCCGCGGGCGCCGCGGTCACATTCCCGCATGGACCCCATCGAGGCATCCCCGCAGCCGGCCCCGAAGATCGCGGTCGTGGTCCGCGACGACCTGGCCGCCTGGCAGGAGCTGAACGTGACCGCCTTCCTGGTGAGCGGCATCGGCACCCGCCGGCCCGACCTGGTCGGCGAGCCCTACGTCGACGCGTCGGGACGGACCTACCTGCCGATGTTCGGCCATCCGGTGCTGGTGTACGCCGCCGATGCCGCGGGCATGGCCCGGGCCTTCGCCCGCGCCCGCAGCCGCCCGCTCGACATCGCCGTCTACACCGACGACCTGTTCGCCACCAGCACCGACGTCGACAACCGGGCCCAGGTGCGGCGCGTGGCGACCGACGACCTCAAGCTGGCGGGGTTCGCGGTCGCGGGCGAACGCCGCCAGGTCGACAAGGCGCTCGACAAGCTGCGCCTCCATCCCTGACGTCGAGGCGCCGTCAGCCCCGGTGCGGGATGAGCCGTTCGACGGCGGGGAGGTCGTCGGTCCGGGCGGTGAGCAGGCGCCGCTGGCGGTCGAGGGCGGGCACCCGGTCGGGCGGCACGACCGTGGCCAGGTCGTCGAGGGCGGCGCCGATGCGCCGGTGCACCTGCAGCGAACCCGCACCCCAGTGGCGGATCTCGTCGAAGGCCAGGGACACGTAGTCGTCCCACGACCGCTCGGGCGCGACGGCCCGGACCGTGCCGTCGTCGCTCGTCGCCACCCGGGGCAGCAGCGGGCGGGTGGCGAGGGTGCGCAGCAGGTCGTGGAGATGGTCGAGGCACTGCACCGCGGTGGTGGGGTCGTTGGTGCCCGGCGACAGGGCCCGCTCCGCGATGTCGACCAGCTGGCGGAAGCCGTACGCCGGGTCCTCGGCCAGGTCGCGCTCCCGGTCGAGGGCCACCGCCGCCCGCACGGCTCGGCCGTCGATCTCGCCCTCGCCGTGGACGGCCACGAGCGGCATCCCCCGGGCGACGAACTCCCCCGGCCGCACGAGCGCGGCCACCGTCACGCCGGCCCGCTCGGCTGGGGCGGCCAGCCGGTCGACGTCGATGCCCACCACCACGCCCCGCCGGTCTGCGGTGACCGTGCCGGTGGGCGGGGCGGCCGCGGGCGGGGAGGGCACCGATGTCGGCTCGGGGGGGCACACCCGCTCGATCACCTCGTCGGTCTCGCGGGCGATCCGCTCGATGATGACGATCACCCGGATCGAGTTGACGATGTTGTGGATGTAGTTCACGAAGAAGCCCACCGACACCACGACCAGCGCGAAGGCGGTCGCGATCGACAGCCCGGGCACGAACTTGTCGACCTGACCGTCCTCGCCCCGCACCTCGCGCAGCACGATCAGGGCGAACAGGAAGGTGGCGAGGAACACACCGAGCGTCAGCTGGTTGCTGCGGTCGCGCAGGAAGGTGCGCAGCACCCGCGGCGAGAACTGGCCGCTGGCCAGCTGGAGCGCCACCACGGTGATCGAGAACACGAGGGCGGTGAGCGACAGCATCGACGAGGCGATCGTCGAGAGCAGCTCGCGGGCGCTGTCTGGCCCGCCGGTGAAGCCGAGCGGATCGCCGTCGCGGTCGAGCTGGTCGTCGAGGAGGAGCAGCCCGACGGCGGCGGCCGAGCCGGTGGCCACCACCGTGGCGGGGATGAACCAGTAGCCGCTCACCAGCTGGCCCCGGATTCGGCGCAGGTGCTGGCCCAGGCTGCTCACCGTGTGCCCTCCGGAGGAGCGGGCGCTCACGACCGAACGGTACCCCACCGCAACATCAGATGATCTGATGCAGTGCCTGATGTGACCGCCACGGACGCAGCACGCAACTTCGCCGACCTCCTCGACGCGGTGGAGCACCGGGGCGAGGAGTTCACGATCGTCCGTCGCGGCAAGGCCGTCGCTCACCTCGCGCCGACCGCGCGCGGCCGGGGAGGCGAGGCCAAGGCCCTGATGCGGCGCCATCGCCCCGATGCTGCCTGGGCGGATGACCTCGCTGCGGTGCGCGAGCTGCTCGAGCTCGACGAGCGCCCGTGACGCGCCTCCTGCTCGACACCACCGTCCTCGTCGACGTCGAGCGGATGGGGGCGTCGCTCGACGAGGTCATCGCGGACGACGACGATGTCGCGATCGCCGCCATCACCGTCGCCGAGCTGCGGGTCGGTGCCCTGCTGGCTGACGGTCGGCGTCGGGCCGCTCGTCGCGCCTACGTCGACGACGTCGTCGCCCACATCCCCGTGCTCGACTACGACCTGGCGACCGCGACCGAGCACGCGGGCCTGCTGGTCGCGGTCCGGCCCCGGGGCCGGCCCCGCGGGGCCCACGACCTCATCATCGCAGCGACGGCTCGGGCCACGGCCCGCACCGTCGTCACCGCGGACGCCCGCGCCTTCGCCGACCTGCCGGGGATCGAGGTGCGAGCCGGGCGGGGCCGGGCAACGGCCTGAGCCGG
>JAFGPU010000516.1 GCA_016936035.1 Acidimicrobiales bacterium | reverse complement strand
GCGCGGGTCCGGCGGACGACGGCGGCGATCCTCCACCGGGCCGCGGCCGGCGACAAGGCCGGCGCCCTGGCCGAGTGCGAGTCGCTCGTCGCGCTGATGCCGCCCGGGCGCCCGCGGGCCGAGGCGATCACGCTGCGGGTCGGGCTCGACTTCGCCGGCGGCGACCAGTTCCTCACCCAGGCATTGGCCGAGGTGGGCGACGACGACCTGCTGCGGGGTCGGATCCTCGAGCTGCAGGGCTGGCTGGCGATGACCTACCGGGGCGAGCTGCGCCGCGGCCTCGCCCTGGGCGAGGAGGCGCTCGACGTGGCCGAGCGGCTCGGTGACCCCACCCTCGAGATGCTGGCCGCCAGCTCGGTGGCCGCCGGCGGCATGTTGCTGGGCGACCCGCGCCCGGGCCTGATGGACCGGGCCCTCGGGCTGGCCGCCCGGCAGACCGGCCCCCGGCTGGGCCGCTGGCCTCAGGGCATCCACGGGCGCCTGTGCCTGTGGTGCGGGCAGCTCGGCGACGCTCGACGCATCCTCGAGACCCTGCACGCCGAGTTCATCCGATCCGGCCTCGAGTTCCAGCGCCCGTACCGCCTGTTCGACCTGGCGGACCTCGAGGTCGCGTCCGGGAACCTCGACCGCGCCGCCGAGCTGGCCGCCGACGGGCTCGACGCCGCGAGCGACGCCGGCAACCCGCAGGCGGCGGCGTGGCTGTCGTATCCGGCGGGCATCGTGGCCGCCCACCGGGGAGACGCGGCGCGGGCGCGGGAGGCCGCCGCCGAGCTGCAGCGGAGCGTCAGCGGCCGGGACGGGATGACCCGGGCGGTGATGGCCAGTCACGTGCTCGGCCTCGCCGCCCTCGCCTCCGGGCGCCCGGAACAGGCGATGGCCGAGCTGACCCCGGGGCTCGCCGGCGCGCGTGCGGCCGGCCTGCGGCTGCCGTCGGTGGCCGCGGTGCTGCCCGACTCGATCGAGGCCGCCGCCATGACCGGTGACCTCGACGCGTGCGCGGCCATGGCCGACGAGCTCGAACGCGACGCCCGCGCGGTCGGCCAGCCCTGGGTCGACGCCGCCGCCCAGCGAGGACGGGGACTGGCCGCGCTGGCGGCGCGGCGGGCCGGGGCGGCCGATCTGCTCGGCGAGGCGGCGGCGGCGTTCCACGAGCTCGGCTACCGCCTGGACGCGGCGCGCGCCCTGCTGCTCCAGGGCCACGCGCTCCGGCGCGCCGGGCGGCGCAACCGGGCCGCGGACGTCCTCGCCGACGCCCACGCGCGCCTGACCGCCATGGGCGCCACCACGTGGCGGGCGCACGCCGCTGCCGAATTGGAGCGCGTGGCCCCCGGTCGCGCGCAGGCCGAGCTCACCCCGGACGAGCGACGGGTCGCCGAGCTGGTGGCGGCGGGGCGGCGCAACCGCGAGATCGCGGGCGACCTGCTCGTCAGCGTGGCCACCGTCGAGGCCCACCTGACGCGCATCTACCGCAAGCTGGGCGTCCGCAACCGCACCGAGCTGGCGCGGGCCTGCGCTGACCAGGCGCTCCACCCGCTGGAGTGACCATTGCCACCCTCCGGAGAGATCTAGGGAAACCCCGCTACCGCCAGTGGTCGTGACTGTGGCCATGTGGGGACATGGCGGAGACAACACGGCGGATGTCCGGTCGGCGATCGGACGAGGAACTGGTGACGGCGGCGCGGGCCGGATCGGCGGCGGCGTTCGACGAGCTGTACCGGGCGCACGCGGCCCGGCTGGCGCGGCGGGTGCGGGCCCGGTGCGGGCGCGACGAGCACGTCGTGGCGGACATCGTCCAGGAGGCGTTCCTGCGGGCGCTGGAGAACCTGGACCGGCTACGGGATCCCGCCCGGTTCTGGGCGTGGATCGGCGTCATCGCCGACCACGTGATCGTCGACCACCACCGTGTCGCCGCCCGCAGCCGCCCGCTCGACGACGAGACCTCCGACGACCTCGCGTCGGGGGACGCCCCGCCGTGCTCGGTGGTCGAGGCGCGGGACACGGCCCGCCTGGTGCGCCGGGCGGTGGCAGGCCTGTCGGCCCGGGATGCCGAGGCGATCGCGCTCGTCAGCACGTTCGGGCTGTCGCCGGCCGAGCTCGGTCGCGTCGTCGGCATCAGCTCCGGCGCCGCCAAGGTGCGGGTGCACCGCGCCCGCACCCGGCTCCGAGCCGCCATGCTGACGCAGCTCACGGTCGCCCGCCCGGACCGGGACGGCGCCAACCCGACAGGCGCGGTCGCGACGGTGACGGCGCTCCCCCGCGTGCAGACCGGCGGGTCACGCCGTGCGACCCGCAGGGTCACCGGCCTGGTCGACGCCACGTCGGCCCACACCGCCTGACGCTGGGCGGTGCGACCCGCAGGGCGACCGGCCTGGTCGACGCCACGTCGGCCCACACCGCCTGACGCTGGGCGGAGCGACCCGCAGGGCGACCGGCCTGGTCGACGCGACGTCGGCCCACACCGCCTGAGGCCGGCCGACCCGCCGCTCCGCAGCACGGCGTGCCGACCGGCCCGTCGTCCTGCGAGTGGATCGCGGCGGGGGACCTGGCTCAGCGCCCGGCGGACGCAACCCGCGTCGTGTCGCTCGTCCGCTTGCCCTCGGCCTCGGCCTCGGCGTCACAGGCGGGCTGGTCGAGATCGACGAGCGCCCAGCACTCGGCGTCGCACTCGTCCATGACCGTGGCCACGGCCGCGTCGAGCTCGGCCCGCGCCGCCCCGAGCCTCTGGACGGCGTCGATCGCCGCCTGTTGGAGGGAGGCGACGATCCCCATCTGGACGCCGAACGCGATCAGCAGTCCCGCCGCGACCGCTGCGGGGATCGCCGCCAGCAGGTTGAACGGCCACGGCAGGGTCAGCAGCGCCAGGGCCGCGGCGAGCATCATCACCGCGGCCGCGACCAGCAGCATCGCCAGCGCCCGGTGCGCCGACTGGTCCTTGCGGATCTGGTCGAGCTCGGAGCAGATGCTCAGGATCCGGTTCCGTGCCTCGACGGCACGGGCCAGCGCCTGCGCGCATTCACCTTCGTCACAGTTGGCCATCGTGATCACCTCTCTCGTCCTCGCCCGTCGGACCAACCGACGGACAGGTCGAGCGCGGGTTACACGGGACCGGACGTGTAACCGGAACCGGCGCCCCCCGTCACCACATCGAGGAACCCGATCGGCGGGAACCGGGCACCAAGGAGAAGCGATGCCTACCACCTACGACATGCGGGAAACATTGGCCGACATGCCCGATGCGGCCCGCGACTTCATCATGGACCTGCTGCGGCGCGGCAGCGACGACAGCGACGGCCCCCAGGCCGACGCCGACCACGGCGAGTACCCCGACCCGGCGGACTACGGCCTCAGCGAGGCGGAGTGCCACCGCTACGTCGAGGACGCGCTGCCGAGGATCGTGCAGACCGTCGGCGGCCCCGGCTACCACGTGTCGCCGCCGCCGGCCGGTGCCTCGTACCAGCAGGTGGTGGAGCACTACACCACCCAGGTCCAGCAGATCGCGGGCGACTACTACGAGGTGACCGGCGACGGGAACATCGTGGGCGACGGCGCCCAGGGCGTGACCGGCGACGGGTCGGCCGGCGCGTTCGGCTTCGGCGCCGAGGCCCAGGCACAGTCCGGCACCGGCAACATCCAGGTCGGCGAGGGCATCGAGGACTCGGTCGTCGGCCAGGGTGCCGAGGGCGTGGCCAGCGGCGGCGGCGACGTCGGCGCCGCGGGGTTCGGGCCGGGCGACGTCACCGGCACCACCGGCGACGGCAGCCCGGCCGGCGACGTGAACATCGGCGAGGCCGAGGGCAACGTCAACTTCGGCGGCGACCAGTCCAACGTCGACGTCACGGGGATCGACAACTCGACCGAGATCGAGGACAGCTTCAACCCCCAGGACAGCTTCAACCCGGACAACTCGGTCGACGTGCAGGACAGCTTCAACCAGGACAACGACCTGGTCGACGTCGACGACAACGACGCCATCGACATCGC
>JAFGPU010000101.1 GCA_016936035.1 Acidimicrobiales bacterium | reverse complement strand
TGTGGGACGTGACCCTGCCCCCGTCGCGACGGACGACCTTCCGGTGGCAGCGGCTGCTCGACGCGCCGGTCGTCGTCGTCCCGCTGGTCGCGCCCGGCGCCTACGCCGAGCGGTACGCCGAGCCCGACAAGCAGGCCACGGGTCTCGGTGCGGGCGTCGGGGCCTGGCCGGTGCCCTACTGGTGGGTCGACGGCGGGATGGCGGTGCACGGGCTGCTGCTGGCCGCGGTCGACGCCGGGCTCGGCGCGCTGTTCTACGGCCTGTTCGACGACGAGGCGCAGGTGCTGGGCGCCCTCGGCGTCCCGGGCGGGTGGCGGGCGCTCGGCGCGGTCGCCCTCGGCTGGCCTGCGCCGGACGAGCCCGGGCGGTCGGCGCGGCGACCGCGCCCGCCGGTGCGCGCGGTGATCCATCGCGGTGGCTGGTCCGGCCGCAGCGGTCGGCAGAGCTGACGGAGCGTCAATTACCGTGCGGGCGTGGACCTGCAGACCGACATCGATCTCGGCACGACCACCAACGAGCGCGTGGTGCTGCGCCAGCGGCCCGAGGGGCTGCTGACCAAGGACGACGTCGAGCTGCAGCGCGGCGTGCCCGTGCCCGAGCTCGACGACGGAGAGGCGCTGATCGAGGTCGAGTGGATCGGCATCGATGCCACGGTGCGCACGTGGCTGTCCAAGGCCGAGGGGTATCTGCCCGCGGTCGAGCTCGGCGAGGCGGTGCGGGCCAGCGGCATCGGCCGTGTCGTCGCCACCCGCTGCGAGACGTTCCCCCTCGGCCACCGGGTCTACGGGCTGCCCGGCTGGCAGCGCTACGGCGTCGTCCGCGACGACCCGCTGGCCACCCACCTGGGTACCGAGGTCGACGCTCCGGCCATGCTGTCGGTGTACGGCGCCACCGGGCTCACGGCGTACGTGGGCATCGTCGACGTGGGGGCGGCCAAGGAGGGCGAGACGGTCGTCGTGTCGGCGGCCGCCGGTGCGACCGGTTCGCTCGCCGCGCAGATCGCGAAGATCCGGGGGTGCCGGGTCATCGGCATCTGCGGCAGCCGCGACAAGGCGCGCTGGCTCACCGAGGACCTCGGCCTCGACGGTGCCATCAACCACCGCGCCGACGACGTGCGCGGCCGGCTCGCGGACCTCTGCCCCGACCGGGTGGACGTGTACTTCGACAACGTCGGCGGACCGATCCTCGACGTCGTGCTCGACCGGCTGGCCATGCACGCCCGGGTGGTGCTGTGCGGGGCGATCGCCATCTACAACGAGCACGGGCGACCCCCGGGGCCGTCGAACTACTTCCAGCTCATCAACCGGCGCGCCCGCATGGAGGGGTTCCTCTCGCTCGATCACTGGGACCGCTTCCCCGAGGTGGCTGCCACGCTCGGCGGCTGGATGGCCGAGGGCAAGCTCCACTACCGCACCCAGGTGTACGAGGGGTTGGACGCCGCCGTCGACGCGCTGAACGCGCTCTTCACGGGCGCCAACACGGGCAAGACGGTCATCCGGCTGTGAGGTCGGTCGGCCGGGCCCGTGGGGCGGGCGCGTGCCCGCGCCGCGGGGCCGGTGCCGGAATCGCGCTTGACCTCAAGCGCGCTTGAGCAAATAGCGTGCCGGCGATGCCTCCCCGCTCCCCCCGCCCCGCGCCGGACGACGCGCCACCCTCCACCCCTCACCCCGACGATCCGATCGTCGACCCGGCGGTGCACGCCCGCCGCTGGTACACGCTCGGCGTGCTCTGCCTGAGCCTGACGATCGTGATGATCGCCAACATGAGCCTCAACCTGGCGCTGCCGTCGATCGCCCGCGACCTCGACGCGTCGACCGGCTCGCTGCAGTGGATGGTCGACGCGTACGCCCTGGTGTTCGCCGGCCTGCTGTTCAGCGCCGGGACGCTCGGCGACCGCTTCGGGCGCAAGGGTGCTCTGCAGCTCGGGCTGGTGCTGTTCCTGGTGTCCTCGGCGCTCGCCGCGGTCGCCCAGACGGCGGGCATGGTCATCGCCGCCCGCACGGTCATGGGCGTCGCCGCCGCGTTCGTCATGCCCTCGACCCTGTCGATCATCACCAACGTCTTCCCGGCCGAGGAGCGCGGCCGGGCGATCGCCACGTGGGCCGGGGTGGCCGGCGGGGCGGCGGCGCTCGGCCCCACCGGCTCGGGCCTGTTGCTGGAGCACTTCTGGTGGGGCTCGGTCTTCCTGCTCAACGTCCCGTTCGCGCTCACCGCACTGGTGCTCGGGCGGCGGCTGGTGCCGACCTCGCGCAACCCCGAGCGCACGCCGGTCGACGTCGCCGGCGCGCTGCTCTCGATCGTCGGGGTGAGCTCGCTCGTGTACGCCATCATCGAGGCGCCGCACCTCGGGTGGGCGGCCAGCGAGACCCTGGCCGCGTTCGGGGTCGCGATCCTGGCCCTCGGCCTGTTCGCCCGGCGGGAGCTCACCGCCCGCCACCCGATGCTCGACCTCCGCCTGTTCCTCGACCGGCGCTTCAGTGTCGCCTCGGGCGGCATCGCGCTGACCTACTTCACCCTGTTCGGCACGTTCTTCCTGATGGCGCAGTTCCTGCAGCTGGTGCTCGGCCTGTCACCGCTGTCCGCCGGGCTCGTCCAGCTGCCCGTGTCGCTCATCATGCTCACCGTCGCTCCCCAGGTCCCGCGCGTTGTCCAGCGCTACGGCGTCCGGCCGGTCGTGTCCGCGGGACTCGGGTTCGTGGCGCTCGGCATGGGCACCCTGTCACAGCTGGGTGCCGGCAGCTCGGCACTGCTCGTGGTGGTGGCGATGGTGCCGCTGGCCGTCGGCATCTCGGCCACCAGCGCGCCGCTGACCACGCTCATGATGGCGGCCGTGCCCCCGCGCATCGCCGGGGCCGGCTCGGCGATGAACAACGCCAGCCGCGAGCTCGGGGGCGCCTTCGGGGTGGCCGTGCTGGGCTCGCTGCTGACGACCCGGTTCGGCTCGGCGCTCGGCCCCGCCGTGGCGCACCTGCCGGCCCCGTCGCGGGCGGCCGCCGAATCGGGCCTGGCCGGGGCCCTCGAGGTGGCCCGGGACCTGCCGGGCGGCGCCGGCGAGCAGCTGGCCGACGCGGCGCGGGCCGCCTTCGTCGACGGGTTCGGGGTGGCCGGCGTGGCGTCGGCCGCCCTCGCGGTGGCCGTGGCGGTGGGGGCCTCCCTGCTGCTGCCCCGCGAGGGCGCTGCGCCCGGCGTCGCGCCCGCCCGGGGCGACCGCGCCGACGGCATCGTCGACGAGATCGTCGACGTGCGTGACGCCGCCGGGGCCGCCCCGGCTGCGGCGGCGCTCGGCGACGGCTGACCCGGGTCAGCCGGCGAGCGCACCCGCCAGCTGGGTGGTGAGGGTGGCCGGATCGCTGGCCGGGAGCTGGCACGCGTAGTTCCGGCACACGTAGGCCGATCCGTCGGCCCGGCCCTCCCACAGCGGCGAGCTGTAGCGCTCGCCCCAGGCGAGCACCGCGCCGGGCAGGAACATCCGCTTGGCCACATCGACGAGGTCGGCCCGATCGCCCGCGATCACCACCTCGTCGATGCCGTTGGCGGCCAGGTCCACGGCGGCGAGCAGGTAACCGAACGCCGAGGGGTGGCGCGTGGCCAACGGTCCGGCCAGACGGAGGATCTCCACGGCGTGGTCGCGGTAGCGGTCCTCGCCGGTGAGCGCCGCCAGGCGCAGGAGGCCGACGGCGGCCAGGCTGTTGGCGCTGGGCGTGGCGTTGTCCATGAGGTCCTTGTTGCGGGTGATCAGCTCCTCGGCGTCGGACCCGCTGGTGAACACGCCCCCGCGCTCGCTGTCCCAGAACAGCTCGAGCAGGGCGTCGGCGGTGGTGCGGGCCGCGTCGATCCAGCGGGCCTCGCCGGTGGCCTCGGCGAGCCGGACGAAGGCGTCGACGAGCGCGGCGTGGTCGGCGGCGAAGCCCAGGTGGCGGGCACCACCACCGGACTGCCACGAGCGCAGCCAGCGCCCGTCGTCGCGCCGGAGCGAGCGCACGACGAACTCGCCGTTCGCCACGGCCGCCTCGAGCCAGTCGGCGCGGCCGGTGGCCGCGGCGGCCTCGGCGAGCGCCGCGAGCATCAGCCCGTTCCACTCGGTCAGGACCTTGTCGTCGAGGCCGGGCCGCACCCGCTGCTCGCGCGCGGCGAACAGGCGCCGGCGGGCGTCCTCGACGGGGCCGGGACGCGCCAGCTCGCCGGGGTGCGCGAGGCGGTTGAGGATGGTGCGCCCCTCGAAGTTGCCGCCCGGCGTCACGCCGTAGAACGCCATGACCTCGTCGGCCAGGTCGGTGTCGCCGTCGAGGGCGGCCACGATCTGCTCGGGCGTCCACACGTAGAACAGGCCCTCCTCGCCCTCGCTGTCGGCGTCCTCGGCCGAGTGGAAGCCGCCGTCGGCATGGCGCAGGTCGCGCAGCACGTACCCGACGGTCTCCTCCAGCACCTGGCGGTAGCGGTCGAGCCCGGTCGCCTGCCAGGCGTGGAGGTAGGCGCGGGTGAGCAGGGCCTGGTCGTAGAGCATCTTCTCGAAGTGGGGGACCAGCCACTCGCGGTCGACCGAGTAGCGGGCGAACCCTCCGCCGAGGTGGTCGTAGATGCCCCCCGACGCCATGGCATCGAGCGACGTCTCGACCACGGCGCGGATCTCGTCGTCGGAGCGCGCCCGGTCCGTTCCCGGGCGCGCCAGCGACCGGACGAGCAGGTCGAGGCTCATCGCCTGGGGGAACTTGGGTGCGCCCCCGAAGCCCCCGTGGGTGGCGTCGTGCTCGCGGACGAGCTCGTCGACGGCCCGGGCCAGGGCGTCGGCGCCGGGGACGCTGTCGCCCGGGTCGAGCAGGGCGGTGCGCCCGAGCGCGCCGGTGAGCTGACCGGCCTGGGCGTCGACGTCGTCGCGCCGTGTGTGCCACAGCTCGCTGATGCGCCGGCACAGCTGCGGGAACGAGATCATGCCGCCGCGGGGCGAGCTGGGGAAGTAGGTGCCGCCGAAGAACGGGCGGCCGTCGGGGGCGAGGAACACCGTCATCGGCCATCCGCCCTGGCCGGTCATGGCCTGGACGGCCTCCATGTAGATGTCGTCGACGTCGGGCCGTTCCTCGCGATCGACCTTGATGTTGACGAACAGCTCGTTCATCAGCCGGGCGATCTCGGGGTCCTCGAACGACTCGTGCGCCATGACGTGGCACCAGTGGCAGGCCGAGTACCCGACCGACAGCAGGACCGGCACGTCGCGCTCCCGGGCGGCCTCGAACGCCTCGTCTCCCCACGGGAACCAGTCGACCGGGTTGTCGGCGTGCTGGCGCAGGTACGGGCTCGTCTCGTCGGCCAGGCGGTTCATGGCCCCCAACCTAGGGTCGCCGGTGCGGACCTCCGACCACCCGGCGGTGCGTTGCGCGCCCCGGGCCCGGCGTGCCGGCGCCCTGGCGCTCCCAGACGGCGGCCATGTCGCTCGTCGTCGAACGCAGGTCGCGGTAACCGACACCGCGCCGATCGAGCGCGGCGCGGGCCGCGTCGGTGCCCTGCTCGGCCGCCCGCGCCTCGCTGTCGTCGCCCCGCGCCCGCACCTGGATGCGGAACCCGAACGACGTGAGGGCCCTGTCGTAGGTGAGCGTGCCGGTCTCGGTGAACGCCGCGGCGGCCACGGTGTGCTCGTCGGCCTCGGCGAGCAGGCAAGCGCGGGCGTCGCCGTCGAGCCGGTCGAAGCGCCCCCGCACGAGCACGCGGTAGATGTGCAAGGTCATCGCGCCCGACCGTAGGGACGCCGATGGCCGACGTGCGAGCGACTTGGCGTTGCCTGCGCATCGGCGCCGTGAGGGGCGGGGAACTAGCTTGCCGGCCATGCAGATCAGCCTGGACGACAAGGTGGCGCTGGTCACGGGGGCCAGCCGCGGGATCGGCAGGGCCATCGCCGGGGCGTTCGCCGACGCCGGCGCGTCGGTGATGCTGTCGTCCCGCAAGAAGGAGGCGCTGGACGCGGCGGCCGCCGACATCGGGTCCGGGGGCGGCGAGACGGCGGTGTTCGCCGCGCACGCCGGGGAGCCGGACCAGATCGCGGCCTGCGTCGCCGCCACCGTCGAGCGCTTCGGTCGGGTCGACATCCTGGTCAACAACGCCGCCACCAACCCGTACCTGGGGCGGGCGATCGACATCGACCTGCCGCGCTTCGACAAGACCTGGCAGGTCAACTACCGGGGGCCGGTGGTGTGGGCGCAGGAGGCGTGGAAGGCCTCGATGCAGGCGCACGGGGGGACGATCATCAACATGGCGTCGATCGGCGGCCTGTCGGTCGAGAGCAGCATCGGGCACTACAACGTGACCAAGGCGGCGCTCATCCACCTGACGCGCACACTCGCCGCCGACCTGGCCCCCGGCGTGCGGGTCAACGCGATCGCACCCGGGTTGGTCAAGACCGACATGGCCCGCGCCCTGTGGGAGCCGGCCGAGGAGTCGATCGCCGCCCGGATGCCGCTGCGCCGGCTGGGTGAGCCCGGCGACATCGCCAACGCCGCCCTGTTCCTGGCGAGCGACATGGCGTCGTGGATCACCGGCCAGACGCTCGTCGTCGACGGTGGGGCGCTGCTCGGCGCTGCTCTCTGAACCGAGGCATTGCTACTTACTGACACGTCAGTATAGGCTCGCTCTCGAAAGACAGGTCTGGGGTCCTGGGCCGCCGTGCGGATCCATGTCCGCTCCCGACGGCGTCCCAACGGGGAGGGCGCTCGCCCGGACCGGCCAACAGAGGGGGAACAGCAGTGCTCACTTCCGTAGCCAGAGGCCGAGGTCGCCTGGCCAAGATCGCGCTGGCCGCGAGCCTGGTCGGCGGGTCGCTGGTCTCCGGTGCGACAAGCGCCGGTGCCCAGTCCAACCCGTACGAGCGCGGCCCGGCCCCGACCGAGTCGAGCATCGAAGCGACGCGCGGCTCGTTCAGCGTCTCGGACAAGAACGTCTCGTCGTTCAGCGCCAGCGGCTTCGGCGGGGGGACGATCTACTACCCGACCGACACCAGCCAGGGCACCTTCGGTGGCGTGGCCATCTCGCCGGGGTTCACGGCTGGCGAGTCGAGCATCGCCTGGCTGGGCCCGCGCATCGCCTCGCAGGGCTTCGTGGTCATCACCATCGACACCAACTCGCGCTACGACCAGCCGAACAGCCGGGCCGACCAGCTCCAGGCCGCGCTCGACCACATCGTGGCGGACAGCACGGTCGGTAGCCGCATCGACCCCAACCGCCTCGCGGTGATGGGCCACTCGATGGGCGGCGGCGGCTCGCTCAAGGCCGCCGAGGACAACGCCGACCTGCAGGCGGCGGTCCCGCTGCAGCCGTGGCACACCCAGAAGAACTGGTCGGACGTCGAGGTGCCCACGCTCATCATCGGTGCCGAGAACGACTCGGTGGCCTCGGTGACCACGCACTCGAAGCCCTTCTACACGAGCCTGCCGGACGACCTCGACAAGGCGTACCTCGAGCTCGACGGGGCCAGCCACTTCGTGTCCAACACCCCGGACACCACCACGGCGAAGTACAGCATCTCGTGGCTGAAGCGGTTCGTCGACGACGACACCCGCTACGAGCAGTTCCTGTGCCCGGCGCCGGACGATCGCACCATCTCCGAGTACCGGGACACCTGCCCGCACAGCGGGGGCGGCGGCACCACGCCGACGACCACGCCCACGACCCTGCCGCCGGACGACGACTGCGCCTGGTGGCAGTGGTGGTGCTGACGCCTCGGCACCGCTGAGCGCAGCCGGCCACCCGCGACCCGGTCACCCGGCCGCCGCCGTCGACGCCCCGGGGCGAGGACGACCTCCTCGCTCCGGGGTGGCGGCGCGCTCGGGCCGAGACCCCGCGACCGCTCGGCCAACGCCGGCGGTCGCGCCGGTCACGGCGCCTCGGGCGCCTCCGGAACTGCGAGCCCCGGCAGCCGGTTGCGGGCCACCTTGCCCGAGCCGGTGCGGGGGAGGGCGCCGACCAGGCGCAGCTCGCGGGGCGCGGCGTAGGCCGGTAGCTGCCGACGGACCGCGTCCCGCAGCTCGTCGAGCACCGGCGGCGCGCCCGGGTCGCGCGGGACGACCAGGGCGACGACCCGCTCGCCCCACTCGGCGTCCGGACGCCCCACGACCGCCACCTCGGCCACCGACGCGACGCCGCCCAGCGCCCGTTCCACCGCCGTGGGCCACACCTTCTCCCCGCCGGTCACGATGACGTCGCCCATGCGACCGGCGACCTCGAGCCTGCCGGCCCGCGCGTCCCACGTCCCGGCGTCGCCGGTGGGGAACCAGCCGTCGGGGGTGCGGGGGTCGGTGCCGTCCCGGTAGGCGCGGAGCAGCATCGGTGCCTTGACCTGGATCTCGCCGTCGACCACGCGCACCTCGACACCGTCGAGCGGGACGCCGTCGTACACGACGCCGCTGCCCGTCTCGGTCATGCCATAGGTCGTCACCGCGTTCGCCGGCAGCGCTGGGGGCATCGCCGACCCGCCGAGCACCACCGTGCGGAACAGCGCGGGGTCGATGCGGCGCAACGCTGCCGGGACCAACGACACGAGGGTCGCCCCGTCGCGGGCGGCCTGCTCGACCGCACCGGCCCGGAAGCCGTCGTGGACGGTCAGCGGTGTGCCGGTGAGGAGCGCCCGGGTGATCACCGAGAGGCCGCCGACGTGCGCCGGCGGCAGGCAGGCCAGCCACCGGTCGGCGGCCGGGTCGACCCCGAGCCGCCGGCTCGTGGCGTGGGCCGATGCCACCACGGCGTCGTGTGTGAGCACCGCGGCCTTGGGGTCGCCGGTGGTACCGCTGGTGACCACCACCAGGGCGTCACCGTCCTCGACCGGTTCGTCGGGCCGGGCGGCGGCCAGCACCCGATCCCGTGCCGGTCCGGGCAGGCGGGGGTCGACGGGCAGCACCGCGTCGCCGTCGTCCCAGGCTCGCCGCAGCCGGTCGACGAACTCGTCGGTGCCGCGGGCCGTGAGGGCGATGAGCCGCCGCACGCGGTCAGTCCACGAAGG
>JAFGPU010000002.1 GCA_016936035.1 Acidimicrobiales bacterium | reverse complement strand
TAGGTGGTCTCGGTGCGGCGGCCGTCGGGCTCGATGGCGAGCAGGGTGGCGGGCGGCAGCTTGCGCACGCCGCGCAGGATGGTGCGGGGCGCCGGGACCACCGAGTGGAACGTCAGGTACTGGTGCAGGGCGACGGGGTCGATCGACGTGTCGACACCGCCCCCGGCGAGCAGCGCGGGCAGCGTCGAGGCGAAGCGCAGCTTCCCGCCGACCTCGGTCGTGTAGAGGGGCTTGATGCCCAGCCGGTCGCGGGCGAGCACCACCCGGCCCGAGTCGCGCTCGACCAGGCACACGGCGAACATGCCGACGAGGTGCTCGACGAAGGCGTCACCCCAGTGGTGGTAGGCCTTGATGAGCACCTCGGTGTCGCCCGACGAGAAGAACCGGTAGCCCGCCGACTCGAGCTCGCGCCGCAACTCGTGATGGTTGTAGATGCAGCCGTTGAACGCGATGGAGATGCCCAGCTCGCCGTCGACCATCGGCTGGGCGGCCCGCTCGGACAGGTCGATGATCTTGAGCCGCCGGTGACCGAGCGCCACGGACCCCTGCGCCCAGAGTCCCGATCCGTCGGGCCCCCGATCCGACATGGTCCCGGTCATGGTCGCGACGGCGACCGGATCGGCCGCCGTTCGCGAGAGGTCGAGCTCTCCGCTGAATCCACACACGCGCTTCGACCGTACCCACATGACGAGCGGGAGTTACAAGCCCCCTGGTGGTCGGCGCGTGACATCGACCACCCGCGAGCGGGCGCGGCGGCGCGCGGCCCGTCGGGGCGTGGGCGAGCGGCCCGACGGCGTGCTCAGCCGGTCGGCGCCGCCGGCTCGGCCTGCTCGGCCTCTGGTGCCGCCTGCTCGGCCTCTGGCGCCGTCGGTGACGCCCCGAGGAAGGCGAGCAGCGCGTCGTTGAACGCGATCGGGTCTTCGATGTTGGGCAGGTGGCCCACGTCGGGGATGACCACCAGCTCGCCCTTCAGCAACGAGCGCAGGCTCATCGCCTCGGCGATGGGGGTGACCCGGTCGAGCTCGCCCACGACGACCAGCGCCTGCAACGTGGCCTGACGCAGCAGCAGCATCGAGTCGGGACGGTCCTTCATCGCCTCGAGCGCGGCGATCCAGCCCTCGGCGACGGCACCGTCGGCGAGGGCGTGCACGTAGTCGACCAGCTCGGGCCGAGCCATCGAGCCGGACGAGAGCAGGCCCTCGACCGTCTCCTTGGCCAGGGACGACGCCTCGGCGCCGCCGCGGAGCTGCTCCTGCTGCGCGCTGCGTCGCTGCGCGACGGTGGGGTCGTCGGACCGCGCCCGGCTGCTCGCGAGGACCAGGCGCTGCACCCGCTCGGGATGGTGCCGGAGCAGCGCCATCGCGAGGTAGCCGCCCATGGAGGCACCGACGACCGTCGCCTCGGCGACGCCCAGCTGGTCGAGCACCTCGACGACGAGGCCCGCCCAGGCCTCCATGGACGTGGCGTCGGGATCCGCGGGGGCCGGTGACTGCCCGAAGCCCGGCATGTCGACCGCGATGCAGCGGTGCGTGCCTTCGAGCGCCTCGATCTGGTAGTCCCACATCGCGCCTTGGAGGGGGAAGGCGTGCAGGAAGAGAACGGCGTCGCCGTCTCCACGGTCGATGACGTTGACTGGCTGACCATGGACGTCGAGCAGCGGCACTCAGGGGCTCCTTGGGGCGGTCGAGGCATGGGTACTTCCACACCAGTACCCCATGACGGACTCGTCAGGCGAACCGAGACGCCGGGCGCTCGCCGCCGCGCCACCCACCGTGATCTGGACGGCCTCACGTGCGCTCAGAGCGGCCGCCGGGGCGCGTCCGGCTCGACCACGAGGCCCGCATCCCGTTCGCCCGCCTCGCCGCCCACGGGTACCGTCAGCGCCAGTCTCGTCGCCACGAGACGTCACCTCGCGAGCCGCCGTTGACCTCTTCCCCTCTCGTGACCCACGGCTGGAACGACCGCTGGGCCGCGCTCTTCGACCTTGCCGTCGCGTCGCTCGACCGCCCACCGCAACGCCGCCCGGTGCCCGGCCGGGTCGTGCGGCACGACGGCGTCGCCCTGACGCTCGCCCTGCCCGACGGGATCCGGTCGCTCGGGTTGTCGCGCCAGCTCGAACCGGCGCCCACCGTCGGCGACTGGGTCGTGGTCGACGACGACGTTCCCGTCGCCGTGCTCGAACGCACCTCGCTCCTCGTCCGGCGGTCGCCGCGCAGCGACACGCCCCAGCTCCTCGCAGCCAACGTCGACGGCGTGCTCGTGGTGTGCGGCCTCGACCGCCCGATCAGCAGCGGCCGGATCGACCGTGTCATCACCCTGGCGTGGGAGGCCGGCGCGACGCCGGCCGTGGTGCTGACCAAGGCCGACCTCGTCGACGACGCCGCCGCCAGCGTCGGTGCGGTCGAGACCGAGCACCCGGGAGTCGACGTCGTCACCACCTCGGCCGTCGACGCCACCGGCCTCGACGACGTGCATGCCCTCGTCGCCGGCCGCACCGTGGTGCTGGTGGGCGAGTCCGGCGCCGGCAAGTCCACCCTCGCCAACGCCCTGCTCGGCGCGCAGGTGATGGCCACCGGCGACGTGCGGGCGGGTGATGCCAAGGGCCGCCACACCACCACCACCCGCGAGGCGCACCCGTTGCCGGGCGGTGGGGTGCTCATCGACACGCCCGGGCTGCGGACCGTGGGGCTGTGGGCCGACCGCGACGCCGTGGCAGCCACCTTCTCCGATGTCGACGACCTGGCCGCCGAGTGCCGGTTCAACGACTGCGGCCACGCCGGCGAGCCCGGATGCGCGGTCCGCGCCGCCGTCGACGCCGGCACGCTCGCGCCGGAGCGGTTCGCTGCGTGGCAGGAGCTGGAGCGCGAGGCCGCAGCCGCCGAGCTGCGAGCCGTCCCCCACCTGGCGCGGGCCCGCGACCGTCGCCTCGGCCGCATCGGCAGGCAGGCCCAGCGCCGAAAGGGCCGCCCCGACAGCTGAGGTGTCCGGCGGCTCGCGACCGCCGCGTCCCCCGAACCCGGTCGCCGCGGTCGGTCAGGCGGGCTCGAGCCGGTGGAACGACTCGAGGTCGAGCCCGAGGTCGGCCACCTCGACCAGAGCCGCGTGCACCTCCGCCGCGGTGGCCGCCTCGCGGCGCAGCACCGTCACGGCGCCGCGCTCCTCGACCGTCCATCCGGCGAACCCGGCGGTGAGCCGCCTCGCCCCGCGGCAACGCAACGTGATCTCGGCGACATCGGGCACGCCAGGCAGGGTCGCCTGTCGGCGGGTGACAGGGGGACACCCCGCGGGGGTGAACCAGAGGAACCGCGACCGGGGCCCGACGGCGGACCGCCGACGCGGGGGCGGGCCGTCGCTGTGGAACGGGATCAGATCAGGCCGAGCTGCCGTGCCCGGCGGACCGCCTCGTCGCGGCCGTCGACGCCCAGCTTGCGGTAGATCGTCTTGACGTGCGACTTCACGGTGTTGAGCGAGACGTAGAGCTCGGCGCCGATCTCGCGGTTGGACAACCGGCTGGGCAGGTAGCGCAGGACGGACAGCTCCCGCTCGCTCAGCGGGTCGACGAGCGCGAGGTTGCCGGTCGGACGACGCGTCGCACCGACCGGTTCGCGGCCACCGCCGACGATGTCGTCGATGTCGAAGCCCTCGTCGAGGAACGTGCGCACCGCCCGCTCCCGCTGCGCGAGCTCTGCGACCTCGCCGAGAGCGCGGCGGGCCGACGCGAGGTCACCGGACTCGGCAGCCGCCCTGGCGGCGAGCGCGGCCGCTTCGAAGGCGCTGCGACGATCGTCGGAGGTGATGCCCAGGTCCGTGAGCAGTGGCTCGACGGCCTCGTGGTCACCGGCGACGAGCGCGGCGCGTGCCTGGAGGAGGGTCCGCTCCGGTCCCTGCTCCATGTCGTCGAGAAGGTCCCTGGCCCGGTCGAGGTCGCCGGCGTGCAGGCGGACCCGGCACTCGGCACGGTCCAGCACCCCCGCGAGGAACGCCGGCGTGCCGTCGACCGCCCGGTCGCGCCGCACGCGCAGCAGGCGGGCGATCGCGTCGTCGCTGCGTCCCTGCGCGCACTCGACCCGGGCGAGCTCGACCTCGCCGAGCGTCGTGATGGCGACGTGGCCTTCCCGCCGCGCGGCGTCGAGGTGGGGAGCCACCACCTCGACAGCACGGTCGAGTTCGTCACGCTCGCGGTGCACGAGCGCGAGCGTGACCCGGGCGCCGATCATCGTGCGGCGGGCCCCGCGCCCGTACTCGGTGCCCAGCGCCAGCGCCTGGTCGGCCAGCTCGCTCGCGGACCGCAACCGACCATTGCGGGCCTCGGCCCACGCCTCGGCGCCGAGCGTGCCCACCAGGTCGCTCGGCAGGCGGGGCCCCTGGCGACGCACGACGGCGGCCCAGCGCCGCGCCCCGGCCCGGTCGTCGAGGAGCGCGTGCGCACGGGCGAGGCCGAGCGGCAGGTACCCCCACGCCTCGGCCGCGCCCTGGGCCAGCTCGCCGGGCAGTGCGGCGACGTCGACCTCGGCGCGGCGGTCCCACGCCTTGGAGCCGAGGGCGATGGCCGTCTCCGGGTCGCCCAGCACCGAGGCGAGCGCCGCCTCGGTCACGTCGTGGTGGAGCTCGAGCTCGGCGGTCGGGGCGTCGTCGCCACGGGCCCGGGCCCGCGCCCGTCGGAGCACGGCCCGACCCTCGTCGATCTGCCCGGCCCGGGCGTAGGCCAAGGTCATCAGCACCTGCCGGCCGGGGTCGGCGTCGACGAACGAGCGCGGGAAGCGCCGGAGCCAGCTCCGGACCGTCTCGTGCCGGCCCGCGTGGAAGAGGTCGCGGAGCCGGTCGGTCACCAGCTCGAACGCCCGGTCGAGCCGGCCGGCGTCCAGCAGGTGGCCGATGGCCTGCTCCGGCTGGTCGTGGTCGACGAACCAGGCCGCGGCGCGCTCGTGCCCGATCCGTTCCACGTGCGGGTGGGTGACCCGCAGCTCGCGCCGCAGGAGCTGGCCGAAGAGGTGGTGGTAGCGGAACCATGCCCGCTCGTCGTCGAGCGGCACGAGGAACAGGTGCTCGGACTCGACCTGCCGCAGCACCGCGCCGGCATCCGGGCGCCCGGTGACGTGATCGCACAGGTCGGCGCAGAGCCGGTCCAGCACCGAGGTCGCCAGCAGGAAGCCGCGCACCTCCTCGGGCTGGCGGTCGAGCACCTCGTCGAGGAGGAAGTCGGCGACATGGCGATCGCTGCCGGCGAAGCGCTCCACGAACCCGTCGGGGTCGTCGTGCCCGGCCAGCGAGAGCGCAGCGAACTGCAGCCCGGCCGCCCAGCCCTCGGTGCGCTCGGCGAGGCGCTCGACCTGGGCGGCTTCGAGCTCGACCTGCGGGAACCGGGCGAAGAACTGGTGGGCCTCGTCCGGCTCGAAGCGGAGGTCCGCCTCGCGCACCTCGACCAGCTCGCCCGCCAGGCGAAACCGGTGGAGCTGCAGCGGCGGATCGGACCGGCTGCAGATGACCAGCGTCAGGTTCGTCGAGGGGATCACGTCGACGAGGCGGACCAAGAGCTCCGCGGTCGGGCTGCGGTCGATCACGTGCAGGTCGTCGAGCACGAGAGCGCCACGTGGGGCGGCGGCGAGGTGCTCGACCGCCCGGTCGAGCGCCCGGTCGGCGGCGTGGTCGCCCGGGTCGCTACGCCAGGTGGCGTCGTGCACGCCGGGCGACAGCTGCTCGAGGACGCTCATGAGCGCCTCGAGGAAGTGCTCGGGATCGGTGTGACGGCTGTCGAGCGAGAGCCACGCCGACGGCATCCCGGCGGTGCTCACCCAGTCGCGCACGGCCACCGACTTGCCCGAACCGGCGGATCCGGTCACGACGACCAGGCGCGCACCCGACCGGCTCATCAGGTCGATCAGCCGGGTCCGCCGCACGACGTGGGTGGGCAGGTGGGTGGACGGCGGTGGCGCCGACGTCATGCACTCCCCCGAGCGTGTGGCATGTGAAGCTCCCGCAGCCCTCGCCCCCCTGGCGAAGGGTCGTGCCGGAGCTTACGACCTCGTCACGTTGCGTGACGGCGCGACCGCCTCTCCAGCTTCATCAGGTCGAGACCGAGGCGGTAGACGCGTTCGATCGTGCCGTGCAGCGCCGCCCCGTCGACGAGCTCGCCGTCCAGACGGGCGGTCCGGTCGAGTGACGTGCAGCGCAACCCCGTCTCGGTCTCGAGCAGGCGGACGCTGTCTTCGTCACCTCTGACGATCAGCTCGTAGTACGGCACGGTCGGCATCACCTCGGCGGAGAGGGCGCGCCCACAGCGGCACGCGGCGGCTCGCTCAGGGTGGCCGCCATCCGGGTGAGGCTGCGTCGCACGATCCGGGTGAGCGCCCGGGCCCGACCGGCCGTTACGTCACCACTTCGCGACGCAGCGTGGTGGTAGGTTGCGCTCCGTAGACGGACGTCGATCGACGGGATGGGAGACGGGACGTGGACGACGACCATGGCGGCGACAGCGCGCGCCCAGCGGGCCTGCCGGACGACCGCCACGCGCTCGCGCCTGCCTGGCTGTCTCGCGCCCTCGCGGCGGTCGTGGCCGACCGGCCCGGGCCCGCCGCCCACGTCGCCGGCCGCGAGCTCCGGCCGGTCGGGCCCGGCGTCGGCTTCGTCAGCCAGGTCCAGCGGCTCGACCTGCGCTGGTCGGGCGGCGACGGTCCGTCGAGCGTCGTGGCGAAGACGCCCGCCTCCGAGGCCCGCAACCGCGCCCTTGCCGTCACGCTGGACATGTACGGCAACGAGGCCCGGTTCTACCGGTACCTGAGCGCCGGCACGCCGTTGGCCGTCACGTGCCACCACGTCGAGATCGACGAGAGCGGCCACGATTTCGTGCTGCTCCTCGAGGACATGTCGGCTGCGGACATGGTCGACCAGGTGTCGGGCTGCCCGTTCGGCCGCGCCACGCAGCTCGTGACGGCACTCGCCGACCACCACGCCCGGTTCTGGGACGAGTCCGGGCTCGACGGCGCGCCATGGCTCCGCCCGCTGAGCGACAGGCGGTTGACCGAGGTGTTCGCCGCCGCGGTCGCCGAGAACTGGCCCGCCGTCCGGGGACGGTTCGGCGACTCGCTCGACGCCCGGGTGGTCGACCTCGGCGATCGGCTGGCGCACCAGGTACCCCGTCTGACCGCGGCGCTGGCGCGCCCGCCCCGCACGCTGGCCCACGGTGACCTGCGCCTCGACAACGTCTTCTTCACCTCCGTCGGGCAGGTGTCGGCGTGCGACTGGCAGCTGACCGACAGGTCGCGTGGCGTGCGCGACCTGGCCTACTTCGTCACCCAGAACCTGCGGACCGGCGATCGCCGCGCCTGGGAGGCGGGGCTGGTCGACACGTATCTCGCCCGTCTCGCCGCGCAGGGCGTCACCGGCTACGAGCGCGACGAGGCCTGGCACGACTACCGGGTGGCGCTGGT
>JAFGPU010000100.1 GCA_016936035.1 Acidimicrobiales bacterium | reverse complement strand
GCGCACCTGCTCGACCAGAGGCGGCAGCACGCGCCGGCGCACGGCCGGCACGAGCCCGATCACCAGGCCGATCACGGCCAGGGCCACCGCGATGACGATGAGCAGCGCGTCGGCCTGGGGCAGCTCGAACCCGACGTCGCTGGTGCCGACCCAGGCCAGGAACCCGCCCATGAGCATCAGGTGCACGGCCAGGCCCGCCAGCGCCGCCGTGCCCACCGCCGCTGCCGCCGGCCCGGGCTCGAGGCCCGACCGTTGGAGGAACCGCACCCCCACGGCCAGCGCCCCGGTGTTGGCCGGCGCGATGCGGCTCACGAACGACGACGCCAGCTGCATGCGCAGCGCAGGCAGGTACGGGATCGGCTCGGGCACCGCCGCCACGAACGCCAGGGCCGCGAACGCGATGGTGGCGGCCGCGCCGCCGACCATGGGCAGGAGCCACCACAGGTTGGCCTGGCTGGCCGCCTCGACCGTGTCGTCGAAGTCCGCGAGCTGCGGCAGCAGGAAGTAGATCGCACCGGCCAAGGCCGCCAGCGACACGGCCGTGCGGGGCTGGATGCGGTCGAGGCGGGCAAGCGGCGCGGGCTCGGTGCCGGTGGCCGTGGCGATCGCCGACCGGAGGGCGTCGAGCACGTCCTTGTTGCTGCGCCAGGCCCGGCGCGTGGCGGCCGGCAGGGCCAGCGGCTGCAGGTAGGGCACGGCGGCCACCACGGCGTGCGGGCCGAGCACCTCGACCGCCACCTCGACCGCCGCGGGCGCACCGATCTCCAGTGCGGACGACGCCAGCAGCTGGGCCCGGTCGAACGCCAGGTCGCGGTCGCTCGCGGCGATGGCCGCCGCGTCGAAGTCGCGCAGCACGGCCCGCCCGTCGGGCGTGACCCACACCGACGACAGGCCGAGGTTGCGGTGGGCGATGCGGTCGCGGTGCAACGCCGCGACCTGCCGCCACACGTCGAGCAGCAGGTCGCGGTCGAGCCGTGGCGCCACGTCGGTGCCGTTGTCGGCGCCGGGAACGCCGGCGGCGGCCGAGGTGCTCTGCGACGAGGGGTGGGCGATCACGGCCGACACCGGTCCACCGTCGACCCGGTCCTCGAGCAGGCCGACCGAGCCGTGGTGCGACGCCACGATGGCGCGCACGGGTGCCACTCGCGCGCCGGTGTCGGCGGCGGTCCGCTGGGCCAGCGCTTCGTGCTCGATGCGCCGCTGCACGGTGTCGTAGGGCTGGTCGTTCACCCACGTGCGCAACCGCAGCGAGCGCCAGAGCTGCTCGAGCAGGTTCTCGGAGCGGTCGTGCACGGTGCGGACGCGCATCTCCATGCGCCGCCCGCCCGCCATCTCCACGCCGTAGACCAGCGGGTTGCTGCCCACGAGCTGGTCGATGCGCACCGGTCGACCGACCGAGCGCAGCATCGCCACCAGCTCGGGCGCCTCCGGATCGGAGCCCTCGGTGCCGAACACCAGCAGGGCGAGGGAGCCGACCGCCATCCCGACGGCGATGGCGATCACGATGTCGAGCGGGGGCTCGCTCGACGAGACGACGCGGAACAGGACCAACAGGCCGACGCCGAACCACAGGACGCGCCGCCACTGCTGGGACAGCCAGGGCGAGGCGATGATGACGAGCGCCACCGCTGCGGCGATGAGCGGCGAGGTGGCGAACGTCGGCGACGTCAGCTCCACCACCCGGTCGGTGTCGGGGTCGACGGCCGCGATGACGCCCTGGCTGGCGAGGAAGTCGGTGAGCCAGGACATCGCCACGCCCGCGCCCAGGGCACCCACGGTGAGGGCGGTCGCCTGGCGGTAGTGCCGGCGGACGACCAGCACGACGAGGACCACCAGGGGCAGGACGCCCGCGCCGATGACCGCAAGACCGGTGAGTGCCTCGGCGAACCGGTCGGGCACCTGCTCGTAGACGTCGACCAGGTCCTCCTCGGCGCCGCCGATGGTGTTGCGCAGCCACGTGGCAACGAGCACGCCCACGCCGATGAGCGCCAGAGCGACGATCAGCCGGACGACGTCGGCCTGCGACCGGACGCGCCGGCGCGGCGAGACGGAGACGCGCACGCCCTCCAGGTCGCCGCCATCGTCGATCGTCACGCCGTCAGGCGCGAGGGAACCTGTGCTCTGCACCACCGTCATCCTGGCACGACGGACGCCGCGCACTGATGACGGGGGCAGCGCCTGCGCCGGCGGCGGCCGGCCTGCGCCCGCACCGGCAGGGCCGGTCGCCGCACGGGCGAGCGCGGCGACCGGCGGTTCTGCCTGCGTCGGACGGTCAGAGCTTGGCCAGCACCGCGTCGGCCGAGCTGGCCTCGAGGCCCGGCCCTGGCTCGACCATCAGGTCCGTGACCACGCCGTCCTCGAGGATGGCGGCGTAGCGCTGCGACCGGGTGCCGAGCCCGAAGCCCGAGCCGTCCATCTCGAGGCCGAGCGCGGCGGTGAGCTCGCCGTTGCCGTCGGCGAGCATGACGACCTTGTCGCCGACGCCCTGGGCCTCGCCCCAGGCGCCCATGACGAACGCGTCGTTGACGGCGACGCACGCGATGGTGTCGACGCCCTTGGCCATCAGGTCCTCGGCGCGGACGACGAAGCCGGGGAGGTGGTGGTCGGAGCAGGTGGGGGTGAAGGCTCCGGGCACCGCGAACAGCACGACCTTGCCCTTGCCCAGCACGTCGCCGCTCTGCACGGGCGCAGGGCCGTCGTCGGTCATCGTGCGGAGCGTGACGTCGGGGATGCGGTCGCCTACGGAGATCGCCATGGAAGTTGCCTCCAGCTGTGGGGTCGGGAACCCACGATCATGCCGCACGAACGCGCCACATCCTCGGACCGTTCGGCGCCCGGCCCGAGGATGTGGACGTTCTGTCGGTCGGTTGTGGAGTGTCAGACCCGACGGCCGACGCCGCGCCGGCTGGTCACCGCGTTGTAGATCAACAGGGCGATCACGGCGCCGATGATCGAGCCGATGATGCCGGAGGGCTGGAGGCCGCCCTCGTCGAAGTCCTTGTTGAACAGGACGTAACCCAGGAACCCGCCGATGAACGAGCCGACGATGCCGAGGATCGCGGTCTGGACGAACGACAGCGGGTCGCGACCGGGCACCAGCAGGCGGGCGACGTAGCCCGCGATGATGCCGATGATGATCAACATGATGATGAATCCGAGCACAGGGTCCTCCCCCGATCCGGGCAGCGGTGATCCGCTGCGAACGAAGCGTCGCCGCCAAGGGTTCCCATGACGGAGCCCGGTCATTCCCGAGCCCGGCGCGCCGACGGCGCGGCGACGGGGCGCTTCAGGCGCCGGAGCTGTCCCGCGGCGGTCGAGCGAGCACCGGCTTGATGTCGACGACGGGAGTGCCGTCCACGGCCTCGAGGTCGCGGACCCGCAGGCGCGAACCGTCGACCTCGAGGACCTCCACCGGGTGCAGCCCGATCGGATTGGGACGGTCGGCCGAACGCGTCGTGAACACCCCCCG